>JAUVIB010000001.1 GCA_030592985.1 Calditrichaceae bacterium
TAGATTCATCTGAACCGGCAACGAGTAATTCAATTTCCGCTTTTTCCACTTGCTCGCGAGTCGGAAGAACAATATACTCATCTCCCAATTTCACAATACGAACAGTACCAATTGGTCCGTTAAAAGGAATATTAGAGATGGATAACGCAGCCGAAGATCCAATTGCGGCCAGTACATCTGCATCATTTTCCTTATCTAAGGATAAAACATTAGCGATTATTTGTGTTTCAAATAGAAACGTATCTGGGAATAAAGGACGAATAGGACGATCAATCAGTCTTGCTGACAAGATTTCTTTCTCACTCGGCCTTGCTTCACGTTTAATAAATCCACCGGGAATTTTTCCGGCAGAATAAGCCTTTTCCCGATACTCTACACTAAGCGGGAAAAACCCCCGATCTACACCAGCTTCTTCTGCTGCAACGGCAGTAACCAATACCATAGTTTCACCATAGCCTATCATAACAGCGCCATTTGCCTGTTTTGCCAATTTACCTGTTTCGATCGATAATATCCTACCACCGATTTCAATTTCTTTACGAATAAACATTCTTTCTCCGAGAGATTAAATTATTTTCTAATACTTAATTCTTTAATAACATTACGATATCTCATGACATCTTTTTTAGAAAGATAGCGTAATAGCCTTCTTCTCTGACCAACTAATTTCAGTAAACCACGACGGTTATGATGATCTTTTTTATGGATCTTCATATGTTCTGTTAGATATTTAATTCGTTCAGTAATTATAGCAACCTGAACTTCTGTTTTTCCGGTATCTGTTCGTTTTTCACCGAATTTTTCTGCGATATTTGATTTGTCTTCTTTGGTTAATGCCATTTTTTCCTCCAACTTATAACTTAAAACTTATTTCCTTATCCAATTTAAGTTGTTCAATAAGGTCATCGACCTTTTCAAACTTTCTTTCCTTGCGAAGGCGTTTTTTAAAAAAAATTGTTAACTTCTTATTATATATATCTTTGTTAAAATTAAAAATATTTGCTTCAATATGTACCGTTTTACTTTTTTCAAAGGTTGGTTTAATGCCAATATTCACCATCCCTTTATACATCTTTTCATTATAATAAACATCTATGGCATATACTCCATTTGCCGGAATTAATTTATGTTCATCAACAACCTCAATATTCGCTGTGGGGAATCCAATTGTCCGCCCTCTTCCTATACCACGTTCAACCCGGCCGGTTAATGAATAGTATCTTCCTAAAAAACAATTTGCTTCTTCTGTCAAACCCTTTAGTAGTAGCTCTCTAATTTTTGAACTGCTTATAATTTTATCATCCAGTTCAATAGGTCTGATTTTTTGCAATTTAAAGTTATATTTACCTGCAAGCGCTGTTAAATTTGAAAAATTGCCTTCCCTGTTTTTTCCGAAAGCATGATCATAACCAATCACTAATTCCTTTACATTCAGTTTTTCTACCAGGATTTCTTTTAAAAATTTCTCATAACTCCATAGGGCAAATGATTCATTGAAATTTATAATCAGTAGTTTTTCAACACCGGTCTTTTTAAGCGCATAAATTCTCTCATCAATGGTTGTTAATATTTTGAGATTTTTATATACATTAGGTTTAACCACAATTTTAGGATTTGGATAAAAAGTTACAACAACACTATGTAAATTTGACTTTGTTGCCAGATTTTTCAAACCATCAATTATTTTTTGATGACCTAGATGAATACCGTCAAAAGTTCCTACCGTAACTGCACTAGCTTTTACATCTTTTAAATCCGATAGTTTTCTATATACTTTCATACCCTAATTCGTTAAATCTTTCCACTTTTTAACAAATTCATCTATTTTAAAACTATTGTCAACAAAATAATCACCAATAGATAAACGCCTTAATTCCTCTGTTGTAGCTCCTGTTTCCAGCTTGTTCCCCAGTTCATAAGCATAAGATCGTATATAAAAGCCTTTGGATACATCCATTATTAAGTTTAAATACGGATTATCCCACGAAATAATTTCCATTTGATATAGACTGACCGGAACAGGCTTTCGCTCTACTTCAATTCCTTTTCTTGCAAGCTGATATAATCTTTTACCATTTACCCTTTTAGCCGAATACATTGGGGGTATTTGGTCAAACCGTTCAGGAAAGGAATTAAGCCCATCCTTAATTTTATCATAATCAAGGATGTCTGTTGATTGTTCTCTAACTACTTTACCCGTACGATCATAGGTATCGGTTTCAATTCCAAAGTGAATAGAAACCTGATACTTTTTCCGCAAAACAGTAAGAGAAGTTAATGCTTTTGTCGCTCTTCCCACGCCTATTATCATTAATCCGCTTGCAAAAGGGTCCAGTGTACCTGCATGTCCGACCTTTTTATTTTTTACCGTAGAGCGGATTTTTTTTACAACATCAAAGGACGTCCAATCTTTATCTTTATCAATTAATACGATAAAACCGTCGACAATATCAGCCTTAATAAATGGCTTATTCTTCTGAAGAACCGGTATCATCTTTAATTTTTTCTAATAGTTGGTCAATCCTTTGCGCCTGTTCTAAGGTTTCATCATAGAAAAACCGAAGCTCAGGTATCCATCGGGATGTGATAAAAGGTTTTAATTCAAACCTGATATATGCATTTGATTTTTCAAAGAACTTTGCTGTTTCTTTTTTCTGAACATCATCACCTAAAGAGGTATAATAGATTGAAGCAATTCTAAGATCCGGTGACATTTTGACCCTAGTTAAAGTAACAAACCCTTTTTGAGGATCATTTAACTTTGTTTCAATAATTTGCCCAAGAGTCCTTTTTAAGGAATCAGCATACCGTTTTATACGTCTATTTTCTGCCATCTATATATATTCAAATTTATATCTGATAATTTCAAATTTATAATCACTATCCAACTTGCTGAAAACTTTATTTAAGGTCTCCTGAACATGGGTCTGAGTAGAAGAGACTGTAGCAATGGCGATTCCAGCCCTTTGCCATTTATCCTGAAACTCAATTTCAGCTATTGATATATTAAATTTTTTACTTCTATCTCTTATACTATTCAGTACCATCCGTTTATCTTTTAAAGAAGAGCTGGACGGAATTAGTATTTCAAGTCTTAATACACCGATGGTCATATTAAGCCAAACTTCGTTTTACCGACTTAATCTCATATGCCTCAAAAATATCGCCTATCTTTAAATCATTATAATTTTCAATCTGTATGCCGCATTCAAAACCCGATGCAACCTCTTTCACATCCTCTTTAAAACGTTTTAAAGAAGCTAAACCGCCGGTGTATATTTCAACATCATCACGAATTAATCTAATTTTACTATTACGTGAAATTTTACCGGAAAGCATATAACAGCCGGCAATAACTCCGATTTTAGAAATTTTAAACGTTTCGCGAACTTCTGCCTGACCAATTACAGTCTCCTCTTTATCCGGCTCTAACAATCCTTCTAACGCCATTTTCACATCATTTATTGCATCATATACAACCCGGTAAAGTCGAATATCGATTCCTTCTTTTTCAGCCAGTTCTCTTGCTTTTGCGTTGGCTCGAATGTGAAAACCAATTATTACAGCTCCGGCCGCTGATGCGAGTAATACATCTGTCTCCGTTATAGGACCGACTGCTTTTCTTATCACATCGACCTTAACTTCACTTGTATTAAGTTTTAATAGTGAATCCACTAATGCTTCCCCGGAACCATCTACATCTGCCTTTATAAGAATCGGCAGTTCCCTCACAATACCGCTTTTTATCTGTTCAGAAATCTGAGCTAAAGTGGTTAATTTCACTTTTTTAGCATCTTGTTCTCTTTTTAACCGCTGCCTTTTACTACTGATCTCACGGGCCGATTTGTCATCGCGCATTATAATGAATTTATCCCCAGCCTGAGGTACTTCTATAAAACCGGTTATCAAAGCCGGCTGCGAGGGATAAACAGATTTTAAGCGATCTTCATTTTCATTCAACATTGTTCGTACTTTACCGTGTGTGTTCCCTGCGATAAAATTGTCCCCAACTTTTAAAGTGCCTTCCTGAACCAGAACCGTGGCAACAGCGCCCTTCCCTTTATCCAATCGGGATTCTATAACAATACCGCGCGCTCGTTTATTGGGATTTGCTTTCAGGTCAAGCATTTCAGCTTCGAGTAAAACTTTCTCTAATAAGCCTTGTATTCCCTGGCCATTTATAGCAGATATTTCAGCACTCTGATAAGCTCCACCCCAGTCTTCCACAAGAATATCACGTTCAGCAAGCTGCTGCTTAATTTTTTCAACATTAGCTGTCGGTCTGTCTATTTTGTTAATAGCAATAACAATTTTTACACCTGCGGCTTTGGCATGGTCAAGCGCTTCTACTGTTTGAGGCATTACAGCATCATCTGCCGCAATAATTAAAATAACAATATCCGTTACTTGTGCACCACGTGCACGCATTGCTGTAAATGCTTCATGTCCCGGCGTATCAAGAAAGGCTATTTTCCTGCCGTTATAATTCACTTCATAAGCCCCGATATGCTGGGTAATTCCGCCTGCTTCACCGCTTACAACATTACTTTCACGTAAATAATCCAAGAGTGAGGTTTTTCCGTGATCAACATGTCCCATAATCGTTACAATCGGAGCTCTGCTCTCTAAATTTTCCTCGCTATCTTCCTCTTCTTCGATATCTTCTTCAATAAATTCCTCGGCATAGCGTTCTTCAATTTTATAATCATACTCATCTGCTAATAGAGAAATTGTATCGATATCCAAACGCTGATTAATGGAAACCAATAAACCAAGTTCCATACATTTTGTTAAAATTTCGTTTACAGGTATATCCATCAAATCAGCTAAATCGTTTGCTGAAATAAATTCTGTAACCTCTATGATATTTTCAATAATTTCTTCACCGGTATCAGTCTTGATTTTTTTATGTTTCTTTGATTTTTTACCTTTGGTATCCATAGAAGCAAGCGTTTTCTTTACCGTTTCCTCAACCTGCTTAAGGTCAACCCGTTTTTTCTTATGTTTTTTATCTTTTTTACGTCTCTGTGTACTCGATTCAGCATCATCGCCTAAACTGGCTAAATTTATTTTTTTGCCGCCTTTTTTCCCGTCTTTACGAATCATTTCTAATGCTTTACGACGTTTTTTTTCTTTTTCGGTTAATTGATTCTCTTCTTTTTTAACCTTCTTTTTATCTTTCGCCCGTTTTTTAGTATCAGTCGCTTCATGTCCTTTTTCCTCAGGTTTATCGACTAAAGTTTTAACTTCTTTTTTAGCAATTACTTCTTCTATCTGTTTTTCTTCAACGGATTTCGTTTTTTCTGCATCCACCTTAACATTAGAAGGTATTTCGGCTGATTTTCTATCCTTTATTTCCTTCTTCTCAATAGGTTCAATCTTATCTTTTTTAGCATCTTCAATAGGGTGCGGTTTACGTCTTACCTTTTTCTCGACTTTTACAACAGGCTTTGATAGTGCCTCAACATTATCTACGATTGATTTCTTAACCGCTTCTATATAAGCAGAACTATCTGTTTGACTCTCAATTGAGGTGTCGTTGGCGTCTTCATCCTCTTTTTCGCCAGTGATTTTTTTCCTACGAGCCTGGATTTGATCTGCTTTTTGTTTTTCTGTAGCAAACCGATCCAATATCTCCCCGTAAAGTTCCTCATTCACTGCTGTATTTAATCCGGCTTTTTTTATCCCTTTCTCTTCGAGAAAACTTACGATCGTCTCATGACCAAGGTTAAGTTGCTTACAAATTTTAAATACTTTATATTTTTTACCGGCTGTTGCCATTTATACCTCAAACTCTATTTTGTGGATGCAATATCAGTGTTCCAATTTTTTCCCATTAACTGCATCTAATATGCATTTTTACAATCATCTATATTTTATAGAGGCTCACTCATCCTCATTTACGACATATTTCTGGACAATCTCAAGAATCTTCACGGTAGATTTTTTTCCAATACCTTGTATTTCCAGCAATCCTTTTTCACCGAGATCCAGCACTTCTTTTACATCTAAAACATCAGCATTAAGAAGCTTACTTTTCAAGGCTGCCGGTAATTCTTCTAAATCTTCAATTGATATATAGGTAATCGTACTTTCTGTAGTATATTCAGATTCTTTGATCGGCTCAATTTGATATCCGCTTAATTTTGAAGCTAGCCGTAAATTTTGTCCACCTCTGCCGATGGCCAGAGACATTTGATCATCCTCAATAATTGCCACTGCCATTTTTTCTTCAGGGTTTGAAAGAATTTTCACCGGTTTAACGGGTGTTAATGCTCGTGATATATAAATATCGGGTTCACTTGAATAGCTGATGATATCAATTTTTTCGTTATTTAACTCTTTTACAATATTTTGAATCCGTATTCCTTTCATTCCAACACAAGCACCAACCGGATCAACACGACGGTCTATGGATTCTACTGCTATTTTCGAGCGTTCGCCCGCTTCCCTCGCAACTTCTTTTACCTCTACAATACCATCATAAATTTCAGGAACTTCCAATTCAAATAACCGAACAAGGAACTGTTTATCCGCTCTGCTGACAATAATCTCCGGACCACGACCCTGATTACGCACTTCCTTTATCATGCTTCTAATAGTTGCACCACGTCTTAAACGTTCATTTGCCAACTGTTCCTCTTTGGGCAAAAAGACTTCTATTTTATCTACATTGATATATGCACCACGCTTTTGGATTTGATGAATATCACCTATAATGATCTCACCAATACGGTCTTCATACTCATCAAGAATCTTCTCCCGTTCAAAATCTCTAATTCTCTGATTTAAATTTTGTTTTGCAGATATAATTAATCGCCGTCCAAAAGATATTGGATCAATTTCTTCAACGAGTTCATCATCAATTTCAGCATCAGGGTCAATTTTCAAAGCCGATTCCAAATCAATCTCAGTTGCCGGATTTTCAACTTCTTCCACCACAACTTTTTCCTGGTATATTTCAATATCACCTTTTTCAAAATTGACAATCACATCAAAGTTTTCCGAACTGCCATATTTTTTTTCAATCATTGAAATAAAAATGTTTTCAAGCATATCTCTCAGGTTTTCTTTTTCAATTTTTTTATCTTTTGCAATCTGAGCGATAGCATCCATAATATCACTATTCATACTTTTTGAAATTCCTCCAAAATTACCAGGCTAATTTTACTTTTGCCTGATCAATACTTTTTCTATCGATTTCGAGTATACCTTCACTCGTTTGAATTTCTATTTTATCAGAATCAAATCCTAATAATTTTCCCTGGTGTTTCTTTTTTTTTCCATCCTCATCATTAACTTTAACAACCAGATCTCTGTTTAAGTTCTTTTTAAACTGAAAATCCTGAACTAGCGGTCGAGTTAAACCGGGTGAAGAAACATCCAGGCGATAATTCCCTATAATTGACTCATCCATATCCAACTCATCCCTGATTTTACGGGAGAGTATCGTACATTGCTCTAAAGTTATTCCACTTTCACTGTCGGCAAATATTTGAAAAACAGGATTTTTCAGATCCCCTTTAACAAATGCTTCCACCACATATAAATTATGGGCTTCGCACTCTTTTTCAGCTATTTCCCTAAGTCTTTCTTCAACAAGCATAGAATACCTATATAACAAAAAAAAGTGGGTTCGAGCCCACTTTGTGTAGAAAAAGTTAATATACTAATTTGCTAAAGTTTTTGCAAATATTATTAACACCGTTCTTACTGTTATATACTTTCCCTTAGTTGTTATAAAAATAATCAAATAACTTTTTTAACCATTATTTCCTTACTTTTAAAATATTTGTTTTAAAATAATGACAGCTTTTACAATAAGTGGCGTTATAAAAATTGCAGGTAAAAAATTAGCATTAGATATCTTCCTTAATTCCAAAATCGTTATTCCCAGTCCGATTATTATGATACCGCCAACGGCTGTTGTTTCATTAATAACTTCATTAGAGAAAAAAGGGCTTAAATAGGAGGCAAACAAAGTAAAACCTCCCTGGATGACGATGATAGGAATAATCGAGAAAAGAACACCGACTCCAAAAGCCGCTGCTAAGGCAATTGAAGTAAAACCATCCAAAACTGATTTAATAGCTAATAATTGATAATCCCCGCTGATACCATCATTAATCGAACCCAACACGGTCAATGGACCCACACAAAAGATCAAACTGGCCGTAATAAAACCTTCTGAGAACCCAATACTATTTTTTCCGGAAAACCGTTTCTTTAAAGAATCAGCTGCGTTTTCGAGCGCTTTTTCAATTTTAATAAGATAACCAATAATACCTCCGATTAACAGGCCGCCAAGCGGGATTAAAATATTCTCTGATTTCAGTCCCAGTTGAACACCAATCAAAATTGTCACCAAACCAATACCATTTAAAATATGTTTTTTCAACTCCTCCGAAATTCTTGAACGAATCAGAAGACCCAGCGCACTCCCCAAAACCACTGTAATTACGTTAATAACCGTTCCCATAATTCACTCCATCTTTAAGGGATTATTAGAATCCTCAAAAGAGAATTTGTCTTGACAATCAAGTCACTCACATTCTCTAACACAAAATAATCCAGAATATAACTGAAAATTCAATAAAAAAAAAGCCCGCAATTTGCGAGCTTTAACGAAATCTTCATCGTTCCTAATATTTATATGATACTGTCGATTTAATAATCAATGATTATTATTCATGGAAAGACAGGAATCTGAAAATGTTTTCACTCACACTGCTATTATTAATTCATACTTGTATCATCAATTAATAAATGTGTTTATTTTATATATTTTTCTTCTATCAAAACATCAATACTATATTTCCCGGGACCAGTAATAATTAGGCTTAATAACATTATCAGGTAATAAAAGGGAATTTCAAAACCATTACTACCGGCAGCAAAACCATTTCCAATATGAACGGTAAAAATAGCAACCAACATTACAATCGACAAAGGTATTGAAATTAGTCGGGTACCTAATCCTAAAAAGAGCAGAATAAATCCACTGGTTTCTGTAAAAACTGCTAAATAGGCATTTAAAGTGGGAAACGGGTAATTCATTCCTGCAAACCATTCTGCAATTGCATTGATATTACCAATTTTCTTCATTGCCGGTTCATAAAAGCCATAAGCCAAGATAAGCCTGAAAAATAAGGGTGGCAAGTCCTTTAGAGTGCTTAACTTATTTTTGATACCTAAAATTAATTCAATCATTTTTCCCCCTGTTTTTATTAATATATTTCTTTTAACTAATTAATTGATAAAAATATTCATTTATTAGATATATTTTTCTCTGTCCTTAAATAATTTCTGAATGTAACTATCTTCAAAAGGTGCTGTAAATACCAATCCTGCCTCACGATAAACGGATAGCGGAATCCCGATATCAGCGAGAAATATTTCGCTGCTGTCCCTCACTGAAAGCCCCGTTTTGGGAAGGGCTAATGTCAATACTTTATCAGCTTTAAAATAACTTCCACTCTTATCTCCGCTAGATGCATTAACACCCGATGGCACATCAAGAGAGATTGTTTCAGCTGTAGATGAATTACCATAATCAATTAATTTTTTGATAATCCCCGTTACCGGTTTATTCAGACTATATCCAATCAAAGCATCTATAATCAATTTATAATGTGTATCATGCAATACATCTAATCCTTTGACAATCTTTCCCTGTGTTGTCCGATAAACCATATATTGAAGAGCAGACGGCTCGGAAAGAGAATGTTCATCGGATAGACATAGAGAAATATCCCCCCCGTGATTCGCCAAATGTCTGGCCGCACATATTCCTCCTCCCCCGTTTCCGCCTTTTCCCGCCATAATTAAAACCGGTATATCCTGCCAGTTTCTTCCTAGTGTAAACTTAACAAAATCAGCAAGATTCCGCCCGGCATTCTCCATCATCTGATATATATTGGGTCCAAGCCGGTTGATTGCGATATCATCAATCTCGCGCATTTTCTCTGCTGTTATGGCCGGAACCTTAATTCCAGACTCAGTAAAATATATTTCCATAATTTCTTTCTGTTTTATCTCTTAGACGCATTTTAAACATAATCCTTACAAAAAAATTCAATTGTATACTTAATAACAACTGAGTTTTAATGCATTTTTCTTAAGGTACTTTTTTTGTTGATATTATCTTTTTTACTTACATTCTTTTAACAAATAGAAAGTATCCTTGGATTAATGAATTCATACTAAAATTATTTAAAGTTTTTTTCAAAGGAGGAAATATTTTACTGGATAATGTAGCGGGGAAAAAGGTATTAATTTTATTCTTGTTATACCTTTTATTTGCTCTTATTATTTTTCCATCCTTGCCAAGAAGTAAGGCAGGAATACTTGATATCAAATATCATTACACCCCACAACAAGCTTACGATATTATCGGGAACTATTCTCCCGAAGAACGCATAAATTATTCTATTTCAGCTCTTACCATTGATATTATATATCCAATCATATACTCTTTATTTCTATCTTCCTTAATAATATTAATAGTTAGAAATTTATCCATCAGCACAGAAACATTACACAGATTATGCTACCTGCCCATTTCAGCAGCCATCTTCGATTTAATGGAGAATACATCCTTGGTTATCTTAATGATTTACTATCCGGGAAGGATTCATGGATTAGCTTTTTTTGCAGGATATTTTACGGCGGTCAAATGGCCTTTAGTGGTTATCAGTCTTTTATTGGTATTGATCTTTTCGATTATGTTACTAATTAGAAAGTATATAAGTCGACCACGAGGAATATAGCTAATCGCCTTTAAAACGATCAGCCATATTTTTTCATATCTTGTCAGTCGTTAACAAGGCGATTAGATAATTGTGCTAAATCAGATTCTACCGAATTATCCGTCCGGATTTCATTAAAAGGAATACTATATTCTTTCCCTGAGAGCACAGCCGGCATTTCATCTGTCCTACCCTCTAATACCAGCTTTCTTAGCTGCCGTGCCATCCTCTGAGCCAACATCAAATCCAGATTATTGGGCATAGCACCACGAATATCCCGGGAGAAACCTTCACAGACCAATTTGTTCTTAGTTTTAAAACCGGCGGCAAATAGCTCATCACGAAAATATTCAGCAGCATTACCATTATACTTCTTTTCTTTTCGCTCTTTATCTTTATAACCTTCTGCCACAACGATAACAGCTTCCTGACGTTTTTCTAATTCCTTAATTATTTTTATAATATTTAATCTTGATGAAGGAAGCACTGCCAGGTGAGCGCCTGCCCCTAATGCCGAATGCAATGCATGAAAACCGCCCTGGGCTCCCATCATTTCAATTAAATAAATTCTGTTATGGGTGCGTGCATCAGCCATATAGCAGCGAATTTTTTCAGCGCCGACTTCAACACCTGTAAATTCTCCAATACAATCAGAGCCATAGATATCGGAATCAATGGTAACCGGAACAAAAAATATCTGCATGCTTTTCGGAAGCATTTCACTTAAGTTATTCATACCGGCAAATGTCCCATCTCCACCTATCCCAATAAGAATTTTTACTTTTCTATTAACAATATTCTTAGCCGCTTTTTTTTGATTTTCAACTTTTTTAAACTCAGGATAGCGTTCTGTCCTAAAATCGGCGCCCCGTGCTTCGCGTAATGGCGGTGAAAAAAGAACTCCCGGAATATGTTCGAGACTCTGATAGGTGTCCGGATTATATATTAAACGACGATAATCTGATGTTAGATTTGATACGATTGAACGGAAACCTTCAGCTGCGATATACACCTTATAACCCGCATTCTCCAAATACTCGGAAATAAAAGCCGTAACAGGGTTATATCCCGGTGCACAACCTCCATCCTGTATAAGAAGCACTTCAATTTCATCATATAGTTTAGTTTCTTCACGAATATAAGATGCGATCAATTTGGCAAGCCCTTTAAAAACTTTAGCAGAGACAGATGGCGGAACTATTTTTTCATTTTCAAGATCATTTTCATTAAAAGAGTAGAGTATTCCGGCAGAAAGACACGTAACGGTACCTGTTCTATCTCGATTATCAAGCGCCGCAATTTCACCAAAAAAATCCCCTTTTTTAAAAGTTTTTATATTTCTACCCATTTTATTCAGACAATATTCACCACTCTCAACAAAGAAGAAATCTTTTCCGCTTTCCCCCTCCCGCAATATAACGTCATTTGTTTTATAATGATATTTTTTTAAAACATTAATAATCGGTAATATGTCAGATTCGTTAAAATCCCGAAATGGGGACACCGTCTGTATGAAACTTACCAGCGATGACTGATCTTTTTCTATTTTATCCTTTATAACCATAATTGATCCTTTATTTAAATAAATGGATAAAGATTATGAAGAAAATACCAAAAAAACGCGGCATTTTGGAAGAGGAAAAAAGTTATTCGATTACAGTAGTAAGCAAATTGTCTTTTTGGAGTATGTCTTCAAACTTACTCAACTCCAGCGGTTTGCTAAATAAATATCCTTGATATTTATCACAGTTATATTTATTTAATACATGAAGATCTTCGAGCTGTTCCACACCTTCAGCAATAATATCTTTTTTAAGATTCTGGCCTAAAATAATGATAGATTTAACAAGTTCCTTATGATAATCACTTGTATTCAGATATTGAATAAATGATTTATCAATTTTTATAGCCGTAGCAGGAATCCGATGGAGATAAGAAAGGGAAGCAAAACCGGTTCCGAAATCATCGATTGCTAAACCAACGCCAAGATCGGAAATCTTTTCAATATTATTTAAGACTGTGCTATGATCATCCAAATAACTTGTTTCTGTTAATTCTAATTGTATTTTAGATGGATCTAAATGAAGATAATTAAGTGTATTAGTAATGCGTCTTACAATATTTGAAGCTTTTAATTGTTTTGCCGATAAATTAATAGAGACATAGAGATCATGATCTACTTTATTTGAAAATGATTTATAATCATAACAGGCTTTGTTAAATACCCAGTCTCCGATATTGGTAATTAAATTGCTTTCTTCTGCGATAGGAATAAATGTATCAGGTGAAATCCAACCAAGTTCAGGACTGTGCCACCTTAATAGAGCTTCCGATCCAACGATAACATAATTATTTTTTGATTCGTTTTTTGCAACAATCGGTTGATATACAACCTTAAATTGATTTTCATAATCTTGTTTTTCAACGAGTGTTTTTAAATTTCGTTCAATCAAGGTCTTGTTGGCGGCAGCTTCATTCATTTTAAGCGAAAAGTATTGATAATTATTCTTTCCTTTTCGTTTAGCATAATGAATGGCTGTATTAAGATTTTTAAGAAGAGCTTCTTTATCATTTCCATCTCTTGGCATGACAACAATCCCAATACTTGTTGTTAAATAAGAGATGTTTTGTCCGAAAATCATATACGGTGCGGAAAGATAAGAAATTAACTTTTCAGCAATTCTACCGGGTTCATATTTGTCTTTAACTTCTGAAAGAATAATACCAAATTCATTTCCACCAATGCGAAAAATTGTATCAACTCCCGGTAAGGATAATTTTACTCTTGAAGCGGCCTCTTTTAGAACCATATCCCCAAAATGAAAACCAAGGGAATCATTAACCATTTTAAAATTATCTAAATCGCAGGTAAGTATTGCAGAATAAGGATGATGGCCATGTTTAAGAACATCTAAATGATTATCTAAATATGTATAAAAAGCATATCTGTTTTTCAGACTCGTTAATTGATCATGATTAGCAAGATATTTAATTTCTCGTTGGCTTAAAATTGTTGCACTTAGGTTGTTACCAAATGAATAGATATATTCAACCTTTTCGGGATTTTTTTGTGAGAAGACAGGTTTAAATGTTCGTTTAAAATAGAGGATTTTACTATTCTCTACAAATGGCAGTTTTTCTGTAAATGTAATTGTTTTCTTTTCGTTAAGCACTTTATTAAAATGGGTGATTCGCTTTTTTAGCGCTTCTTTATTGATGCCAATTTTTTTAAAAAAATATACATCACTTTGACCAATGATCGACTCCCGTAATTCACGATCAGGGATATATTGCTCATTCGCAAAAATATAGCTTCCCAATGGATCATAAACGGCAACTTCCATTGGAACATCTTTGAAAATTTTAAATAAATTTTCTTTAATCAGTTTTTCATTATTAGATGAAGTAAACAAGTCCATAAATAATTTCAATATACTAGTCAGGATTTCAGTTATCATATTCCTATTAATTTGCATGGATTTTTAGAGCATTTAGTATTCATTTTAACAATTTTAAGTAGTTCGCCTGTTTCCGTACAAATACTATGAAATACACCATTAAATTAACAAGAAGTTTATTTATTCTTGTGTTCTATATCAAAATATAAAGTTTAATAGAAATAATCGTACTTGGCATATAACAAAAAAAATCGTATCTTAAAACTGTTAATTGATTACTTAAATATAATTAATATTTTAAACGCCTTTAAGTTATTCAGGAAAGAAATTAAAAGCAACTATCAATAGGATTAATATAACTAATTTTTCTCTTAGTTTCTTATAATAATGGATATTAAATGATATTTTTTTTGATGCATAACCATACCTCTGGCGTAAATCCGGAGAACTGGGTTGATCTTTATGCTGACTCATTATATCGATTTGCCATTTTAAGAATAAATGATAAAAATTTAGCACAAGATTTAGTTCAGGATACTTTTTTATCAGCTTTAAAAAGCTTAAATAAATTCAAACAAAAGAGTACTGTTCAAACCTGGCTTATAACTATTTTAAAACATAAAATTGTTGATCATTATAGAAAATCCTTTACCGACGATGAAAATGATACGTTTTCGACTTCCTCCAACGGCGATTTAAATGATTATTTAGAAAATGGAATGTGGAATACAGAGAAAGCCCCACGAAAATGGCATAAAACGGCTGATGATATATTTGAAGAAAAGGAATTTCTGGAAACATTACATCAATGCCTGTCATTACTTCCTGAACAATCCAGGAAAGTTTTTTCTTTAAGAGAAATTGATGGAATGAAATCAATAGAAATATGTAAGGAATTAAATATTTCAACGTCCAATTTATGGGTGCTACTGCATAGAGCTCGTAATGGATTAAGGAAATGTATTGAAAAAACATGGATGGCGCCATAGCGCGAAATTAATTAATAGAGTGAGATTCCTTTACAAGTTAAAAGAATAAGAGCAGTAGTTAAATTATGAAAAAGATAGTACATAAAATAAATATGGGTTTAATGATGCTGATCGCAATGGGAACTCCATCCTGCGAAATTATCGGCAGAAAAATTTCAGAATCATTTGACCGCCCATTAACCATAAAAGAGCGCATTCAGATAAAAATCCATTTATTAGGGTGTGTATTTTGCTTACGTTATAGAGATCAGCTTATCAAACTGCATCAAATGGCTTCAAAATTAGCAGATGGGTTTGAGCAAAACAAACAAGATGAAATAAAACTTGATCCTAATATTAAATTAAAAATTAAAGAAAAAATAAAGACCCATCATTCTCCCTCATAGACGCCAATATAAATATCGGGTAAATATGTATAGAAAAACAATTGACACGATTAAGAACCCGGTAAATGACTTTTTTTGAATAAAAGAATCATTGTAAAAGAAAATAAAACCATTGTTCATTTACAGCCAATCTGGAGGAATATGAATAATAGCGTTTGTATATCAAAATCTATTTCTAATGAATCAATAGATTATTGCGAGCTAACCTTAATAAACTATCACAGTTGATTATCTGTATTAAGAAATTCCCATTGAACAATATTTGACCCATTAGTTAAACTATCCCCCATACATCAAGTGCTTTGTTACTGTTTTTATTAATAATTGAATAGACTCCATCATACTTTAAATCTCACATGGGATTACTTTTAACCCTGTTCAACCGGGCGGCGTAACAGGGCAAAATTTCCCTGAAAATCAGGAATATTTATGTTGACGTCAATACCTCCGCCATGGGCGGTTTGTAAGCTATTACTCTCTAAATCTTCAATTGATTTCACTTTAAATGGAATTGTAGCAGCAGGTGTTATCAACTCTAACCTGTCGCCGCAACTAAAACGATTACGAACACGAATTTTTGCCTTGTGTAAATCTTTATTACACTCATCCACTATACCCACGAAGGTATGCGTATGATCATTGGAATGACTGTTTTCATAATTTTGACCCTTATCGAGCGGATTTTTTTCAAGGAAACCGCTAACGTATCCACGATTCGCTACGGCTTTAACTTCATTTTTAATATTTTCATCTACCATACCATGATCAATTACCTGGTCAATTGCCTGGCGGTAAGCACGCGTAATGACACTTACATAATAAAGCGATTTTGTTCTTCCTTCGATCTTAAAACTATCTATTCCGGCTTCGTATAAATCCTTAATCAATCCTATGGTGTTCAGATCTTTGGCATTCATAATATAGGTACCATGTTCATCTTCATCAATCGGCATTAACGATCCGGGACGTTCACTCTCTTCAAGATAATATTTATTATTTAGTGGAAGATAATCCACTTCTTTTTCAATTTTCGACGCCGGTTCCTGATAGAGATTATATTGCCAGCGACAGGCATTCGTGCAACTTCCCTGGTTAGCATCTCTGTGGGTAAAATAGTTTGAAAGAAGGCAGCGGCCGGAATAAGCAATGCAGATAGCTCCGTGAATAAATGTTTCCAATTCAATATCCGGTACACGCTGTTTTATCTCTATGATTTCATCTATCGAAAGCTCTCTGCTTAATATAATTCTCTTTAATCCCAGGTCTTTCCAGAATTTCACAGTCCGCCAATTTATTGTATTAGCCTGTGTTGATAGATGAATTACCAATTCCGGATATTTTTCTCTTGCCTCTATAATCATTCCGGGATCGGACATTATTAGTGCATCCGGTTTTAAATCAGCAATAGACTCTAAGGATTTCAGGAAAGGTTCCACCTTACGATTATGGGGAAAAATATTCATCGTCAAGTAGAATTGTTTTTCAATGCTATGGGCATAGGCCAAAGCCTCTTTCAACTTTACATGATTAAAATCATTCTCCCTGGTTCGCAGAGAAAATCGTGGCACACCGGCATACACGGCATCGGCGCCGAAGGAAAATGCGTACTGCATTTTTTCGTAGGTCCCGGCCGGTGACAATAATTCAGGTTTATACATATTTTATATCCAAAATTGACATGACAAAAAAGTAAACATAAATTTATAGGAATTTCATTCAACAATCAAATCGTCTAAAAAAATGTACTATTCAGAAATAACCTATTTTTAAATTCGGTAGTATTTACGGTGAAATTTATATATCTACCATCTTGAAAATAATTTTGATTTTCATACTCAATTGCTTAAGATTGTTTAAATTATAAATATCAAGCGGAAAACCAGTATGAGCGATACCTCTTTGCTGCAATTAAAAGACGATAGACGAATATATATATTAGACACGAATGTTCTTCTTCACGACCCTTCCGCCATTTTCCGGTTTGATGAGCATATTGTGTTAATTCCCCTTTCGGTTATCGATGAAATTGATGGTAAAAAAAACGATCCTATTATCGGATACAATGCACGGGAGATTAGTTCCAAACTGGAGCAATTAATAAATCGACGACCTGAGGATAAAATTGACATTCCTATCCCAAACGGGAAGAAGGGATTCATTCTTTTGATTCATGGATACGTATCAAATAATTTCCCTAAAGAATTATCCCTTACATACAAGGACAATATCATACTTTCACAAATCGTCGGACTTAAAGAGGCCTTTCCGCACAGAGAATTCATCTTTGTTACTAAAGACCGTAACCTGCGTATTAAAAGTATTGCTCTTGAAATTAATTCTGAGGATTACCAACATGATAAAATTTCCGATGAATACCTGGCAAGCTTTTTTCAGCCTCTTACTGAAATTCAATTAGATGAAGAAGAGATTAAATCTATTTTTGCATCTCAAAAAAGTGAAAATTGGGATGGGCCCTATAAAAAGAAATGGCATTTAAGAGAAAATGAGGGAGTTGCATTATTTGACCCCAATAATCATTTTTTTGGAATGGGAATCCGAAAGAGTAATCGTCTGAAATATTTTGATTATCACTCAACCAAAATTCTCAGTTATTCTTCTAAAGTGATAGACCCACAATACGAATACAATTTTGAACAGGCTGTGTGTATGCAACAAGCTATGGATGATGATATTAAAGTTCAGATTATTATCGGCAGAGCGGGAACAGGTAAAACTCACATTGCCATGGGTGCTGCATTGGAAAAAGTTTTTAAAGAAAGGAAATACGACTCTATAAAACTTATTAAACCCATTATCACAAAAAGTCGGCTGGGAGAAGATGTTGGATTTTTACCAGGCTCAATGAAACGTAAATTGCTGCCAAAAATGCGGCCGTTTATCGATAAGCTTCGCCTGTTCACCAAAGAGGGAGAAGAGGAAAATAGTTATAAAAAGTTGTTAGATTCCGGTATTATCGAAATAATGAATTTAGCCGATGTTCGGGGTACCGATCTATCTAATGCTTTTGTCATTTTCGATGAAGCCCAAAATGCGAATCCTTTTCAAATGCGTACCTTGGGGACCAGACTTGGTGAAAATACAAAGTTGATTGTTTTAGGCGACCCGACTCAAATTGACAGCATTTATCTTGACAAATACAGCAATGGACTTATTAATTTATATGAAACTTCATTAAAAAAGTCCTCTGATTTTATTGCCCAGATTTGTTTAGTGCAAATGGTTCGTTCTTACACTTCAAAATGGTTCGAAGAATCTTTAAAATCAAAATAATCACTCAAAATGAACCAAATTATAAACATTAATTCCTTTCATAAAAACTTGCTCAGTTGGTTTGATAATCACGCTAGAATATTACCGTGGAGACAGAATCCTCACTGGTATAAAACCTATCTTTCCGAATTTATGCTTCAACAAACTCAGGTTGATCAGGTTTTACCTTATTTTCTGAAATTTTACCATAAATATCCGGACATTTACGCGCTTGCCAATTTAGAAGAACAAGAGATATTAAGGCAATGGGCCGGGCTGGGATATTATTCAAGAGCGAGAAATCTACGTAAAGCATCCATAAAAATAGTAAAAAATTTTAACGGAAATTTCCCCGAAACAATTAAAGATGCCTTAACTCTTCCCGGAATAGGAATCTATACTGCCCATGCAATATTATCAATTGCTTTTAATAAACCGTATGCTGTTGTAGATGGAAATGTTAAAAGAGTAATAAGCCGTCTTTTTACCATAAACGAGGAGATCACCTCTATAAAAGCATTAAAAAAGATTACTCCTATCTGCGATTTCTTGTTAAACAAAAAATATCCTTCAAAACACAATGAAGCTCTTATGGAATTGGGAGCAACAACCTGCACACCAATTAATCCCGATTGTCAAAGTTGTCCTGTTAATTTATTCTGTAAAGCAAATCAAGATAATGCTGTACACCTATTTCCTGTCAGAATACCGCGGAAGGCTAAGCGTAATGTATTTTATTATACATTTATTATAAAACATAATGAATATTTTTTATTAATTAAAAGAGAAGCAAAGGGTTTACTTGCCTCAATGTGGGAATTTCCATCTTTAGAGGGAATTGAAAAGGGTTATTCACAGAAAAAACTGCTCAAATTTATTACTAACGACTTAGGTATCAATGGGAAAATAGACCATATTTATAAAAGTATAAAACATCAATATACACATCTGTCAGCGAGCTACACCCCGGTTAAAATTACAGCTGATTCTAAGAAGCAAACATTTGAGATGTTTCCTGACTGGAAATGGATAAAACCTGGGGAACTGTCCCAATATCCTATTCATACGGCACATAAAAAGATAACTCGAAATTTAGAAATTGAAACCAAAGGATAGATATCCGATTTCTTTGCCGGCAAGTGTCCTGCCAAAAGCAAACTTTAGCGGACCTAAGAAAGTATTAAACCCAATGCAAGCCCCGAAGGCTGCTTCCATATCAGCTGTAGTAAGGAGCAGAGTCGGCTCCTGCCATATCCCACCTAAATCATATCTCATCGATAGATATGTCTCCTTAAATATACCAAGTGGGATTTTCAAACGATATTCCATTGATAACAAGAGCATTTGTTTACCATATAACTCATTTTTCCAATATCCATAAAAATTATCTATTCCACCCATTCTAAAGTTTTCTGAAAAAGGCAATGTCTTATCGCCAATACCGAGATGAGCTCTTCCATGCCATGTATGAATAGATTTGAAAGACAAATATCTCTCAAGATGAATCATTGCCTTTGTATATCCTTCCTGACTGTTTAAAAGTATATCACTACCACTTTCAAACAACCAGTAAAAATAAGCTCCATTTGTGGGGAATGCACGTTTATTACGTCCATCCGTTATAGATTTAAAAGAAATTGTATGTAAGTCTAATATCCGCTTTTTATTGAAATCTCCGGAATAGGCTTTATCTTCTACATTTTCTACACGAAATTCTCCAATAATCTGTCCCAAACGAAATAATTGAAAGCCCAATTGTAATTTTATTCCAGTGCGCTTCTCTGAATATTGCCCGATAGTTTGGCCATCCATAAAAAAAGGATTTATTTCAGCGCTATAATATCCAAGTGCATTAATAGTCAAATATGTTTTAAAAATTCGGTCATTCCGAATACTTATACCATAAAAATCATCTAAAGTACCAAAGCGACCGATAAGTGTTGTTTTAATTCCATTTCCAAGAAAATTTTGATCCGTCAACGCCAGGTAGAGTTGCGATTTTCTGTCATTATCAATTTTACCTCCAATTTTCATTCGATAATGAGATTTTTCTTTTACATTTACCCTAAGAATATATTTGTTGTTTTTCTTGACAACATTTATGCCAACACGTTCAAAAAGGCCGGATGAATAAACATTCTGTACACCACGGTTAACAACTTTCCAATCAAACACTCTATTCTCGACTGCCCTAAATTCTCGTTGTATCACATATTTTTTTGTTCGCTCATTGCCGGATATCTCAATTTTCTCAATTAACCCTTCATCAATATAAATTGAAAGTATACCTCGCTCACTATCAATTTGAATATCCGTAAATTGCATAAGTGTATTATTATGTTCATAATAGATATTCCGAATTCGTTTTAGGTCGGATTTTAATGAATCAACATTAATCCGCGCGCCTATTTGTAATGAGATATTATTTTTCAGAATCTGTAAATCAACAGTATGAACACCAATTAGATTAATATTTTTTAATACAGCACAGAACTCACTGCTTATTTTAATATTTGCTTTACCATGCGTTGTATCGATAATAGCTGTAACTTTTTTATACCATCCTGTCTTAATCAAACTATCTAAAAAAGTATCGATGTTATAATATGACAAACTATCACCTCTTTGTATCCATTGTTCTGCTTTTACCTCTTCGGGGACATCAACGGAAGAGATTAGCCACTTAGATAATTTATTTTTCGTCGAAGGACTATTAATAAATTCATCAAGGACTAATATTTCTGCTTGCGCGGCTTTTTCACCTGCATCAATCAGTTCACCAATTTGAGAAAAATCAGTATTATTAATACCTGAAATTTGCGGACGAATTAAAATATCCGCGTTTCTTTTTTTCCATTCATAACAAGTTTTGGACATTATTGTTGTTACTTGGTCGGCGATTTCCCAAGGAAGATTTAATTCATTTTTCTTACGTAACACAGCACTCATATCACTTGCAATAACTATGTCCGCCCCCATATCAGATACAACATCAACCGGTAAATTATTAACCAATCCACCATCTACCAAGAGGAGAGAATCTATTGCAACCGGTGAAAACAAGAGGGGTATTACCATCGATGCATTTATACTCTCCGGTAAGCTTCCATCTTTAAGTATGACCATTTTCCCACTTATTATATCTGTTGCAACCACTCTGAATGGTATTTTCAAATCGTCAAAACTATTTTTCACCTGGTACGGTGCTTTAATAAATAATTCTGTAATTATATTTAATAATTTTTGTCCGGGGGTTAAAGCATCAGGGATATATGGCTTTAATCCTTTAAAACCAATGGATAACAAATAGCGGTCATACTCTGCTTTTTGCTCCATAAAAAGCGATGTCCTTTCGGTTTTATCGCTGAATATAGTATTCCAGTCAATAGTTTTGAATATTTCTTCAATTTGCTCAGGATCATAACCGGCTGCATACAATCCACCCACAAAGCTTCCGATACTAGTTCCGGCTATAAAGTCAATTGGTATTTGATGTTTTTCAATGTATTTTAACACACCAATATGGGCCGTTCCTCTGGATCCACCACCGCTAAGAGCCAATCCGATAGTAGGTTGGTTTTTTATTTTAGGATTGGATATAACAATGATTTTACTATTCTTTAATTCAATTCTTTTGCTTAAAATAATGGATTCGGCAGTAATTTCTTGTATAAAAAGAAAGAAATAAAAAATTACGAAAAAATGCTTGATTGTATTTCTCCTGAAAATAGATTTAACAACTTTCATTCTATTTCTTAAAAATTGAATTTATTAAAAAATTAGTATATTTCAAATATGTGGCAGTAAAATTAAAAGCTCATTCAATACTATATGAGAATATTATACCATTTTGATAATATCGTTATCTCTCAGCTATCAAAAGAGTATTACTTCGCTTGTCTGGCCTTTGGCAAGGCGGAGAAAAGTATAAACGACCTGAAGAAAAAGGCAGTCGAAGCAATCTCTATTAAGCTTCTATCAAATTTAATTCGGTTTCACAGATTTTATTTGCTTAGCACATCTACGAAAAGAATTGAAGCAAATGGAATAAAATAAGGTTTTCTTTCTTCATCTAATAAATTATTAGCTAACTATAATAGAGATATTTGTTATTACAGGTTATTTAATTATCATTTTCCAACGTCTTAAAATATTTTTCAATTAATTTTTTATAATCCTGACTATAACCTTCTTTTAAGGCACGGTTAAGCGCTTCTTCAAGGTTTTTTTTATCCATGTCATAGATATTTTTTATCTCACCAGGATCATTAGTATTGTATTGTTTAGCAATTTCTGCTTTTCGTTTTTTTGAATATTCCCGTTGCTGTGCAGATCTTTGCGCATCAAGCAACCTGGAAAGGATTTGCCGTTGTCTTTCAATGGTTTTACGATTTACATTATTTTTAATTAAATCCTGAATAACCTCTTCCATTTCTCCGGCAACATCACCGATCCGGCCCAACATATCATTCCTGTTTCCCATTTCACCACTCATTTTTTCAAGTGCCTGCTGCAAAGCTCTTTGTTCGGCTGCTAAGCGTCCCGCCATTTGCTGCTGCTGTGATGGCAGCATTCCGCCTGGTTTGTTACATAAAGTCATCGATTGCTCATTTATCTGGCCTTGTCCGTCTGCCATTTGTGTTAATTGCTCCATAAATTCTTCAAAGCCTGTTCCCGAAGAAGATTTTGATAATTTCCCCTTAGAACTTTGCATTTTCATAAAGCTATCATTTAACCCTGCCATAGCATTCTGCTGATCCCTGGCGGCTTGAGAACCTTGTCCTCTTTCTGTTAAGCCTCTCAAGCTTCTTTGCATTCCGGTCTGGGCTCTTGCCATCGACTTGCTTATTTTGGGGTCTATAAAAAATGTTTTTTTGGATAACTCAATCACATCAGAAATGGTATGTTGAAAATTAGATAATATTTCCCCCTGTTTCTCCGCCAATTCCCGTTGGCGAATACTATAATCCGATGAACGATTTGTTTCTGTATATAAATTTTCCTGACCTTTCGACAGCTCCAGCATTTGTTTCATAATTGAAAGGATCTCTTTTTTAACATCAGCTTTGCCTTGCTCATTAATTTTTTTTTGTGCTTCCTCGAGAATTTTCTGTAAACTCTTCATATCCTGTTGTACTATATCAGAATTTTTCTGAGCATTATTCAGATCACTATTTGCTATATTTTGTTCAATCTGTTTAATCCCTTCCTGCATTTTTCCGCTTTGCAGCTTATCATCGGCTCTGTTTAAGAGTTTTTTACTTTCGTTAAATTTATTCAAACGAGGGTTTTTCATAAACTCCTGTAAATCTTTATGAAGTGACTGTAAATTTTCTTCCTGTTGTTTTTGCATATTATATAAATTCTTCAAATCTTTTTCACTTGGGGATTTTTCTTTTGATTTTTCAGATATTTTCTTCTGTTGCTCGGTCATTGATTTAGATTTTTGTACCAAACGATCCATCTGCTGTTCGAACTGAACCTGCTTTAGCAATTCCATTGTCCGGTTAATACTCTCGTTAAAGGCTTCCTGGTTAAGTTTAAATTTTCCAAGGGCTTTCTGCACATCATTTGGATTACTTTTATCAATTTGTTTTTGCAATTGTTTCATAGCTTCTAACAATTCAGGCGAGGCTAAATCTTTAAACATCTCTTGTAATTTCATATATTTTTCTAAAACTTCTTCACTAATTAAATTGTTTTTATCCAATTTTTCTATCATCTTCTCAATATCTTTTTGGACTTTATCAACTTTATTATGCAGTTCTTTCTGCTGTTCAAGAGATTGTTCTAATTTTTGTTTGGCCTGCCAGTCGAGTTTTTTATTTTTTTTAAGCTCTCTATCTATCTCTTCAAGCTTCTTTTTCAAATCTTCTGATTGTTCTTGTACATCTTTCATCTCATCAATATTTTCATTTTCATTTTGGGTAAAGGAATCAAATATATCATCTATAGACGGAAAACGGATATAATAAGTTCTGCTCTTTCCAATTCCTGGTCCCGAAACATTATTATTATCATGTATGCGCGCAAAATATTTTATACTTTCACCAAAAGCCAACGGGAGCTTATTAAAATCCCATAAATAATATATTTCCTGACGGTTTTCCCTGTTATTGTTTAACATCAATCTTACTTTTTTTTCTTGTTCATTATTAGAGCTATCCTCATGCAATATTTGATAAACAAGAAATGCTTTTGTCAAGCCGAAATCATCTTCAGCCTTAATTGTTAACGGCAGTTCAATATCTGGTGTGACTTCTATATCTTCCCCCGGTTTAGTAATATCAACAAATGGTATATTATCAGGTAATGTTTGAAGGCGATATTCTATCGGATTGATATTAATTTGCCCTGAAGTGTCTTGTAAAACTATTTTATAACGATCATCATTAATCAGGTAGAATGAACCGTTTGCTGCCTTCCCTTTAACTATAAGCGGTATTTTTTTCCCTGATTGAAATTGAATTTCAGCAAATTTTAAAATCTTATTAGCGGTTAGTTTTAGTTCTATTAATGACCCTGGAAGAGACGAGATATCACCAATATTCCGATTAAGAAACTCTTTCGGTAGAGATGTATAAGACGGTGGCGTGATCGAAACATCAAATTTCTGTGCAGAAGGAGGGATTAAAACTTTAACGTGATATACTTTAGAAATAATTTCCTCTCCATACTTCCTTTTATTCAAAACATTTACCAAAATATGATAATCAAATGATTTTTTTACAGCAGATATTTTTCCTAGATAATATTCATTTTCTTTTACTAATTCAATGGTATTTCTTTTATCTTTATCCAGAATTACTTGCCCGCCGGTTATCACAGGTCCATTATAACGAACTCTAAAATTAATTATACTTCCTTTAATAACATCAGCATTACCAGGCATAACATCAAACTCGTAAGCTGAGATTTTTAAATAATCATTTAACGGATTTAAAAGCCTTTTACTTGAATGTATAATAATATCACTTTGGAAAAAGAACAAAATCAAGCTACCGATAATTAACGGTATATAAAGCGAGGGTTTCGGAAGAAAATCATGAAGTGTTATTTTCTGTTTAAAATCAATGTCACCATAGCGCTGCAATGTCTGAATGATTGCAGCGCGACTTAGGCTTTGAGAAATATTCTGCTCATCATCACTTATCATTAAATTATAAGTATTAGCCAACTCGTCTCTGATTTCAGGAAATATTTTACCGATTTCAAGAGCAATAACGGTGAAATCTGAATTATGATTAAGCTTGAAAAACATTTTAATATTTTGGAAAAAATATTTATTTAGGATGATAATAATAATGCTAAAATTAATTACAAAAAAACTAACGCGTGTTATTTTAGAAAAATAGAAAGTATGGTCAGCAATAGTAAGACTGAACCATGAAGAAGTTAGTAGCAATAAGAGAATGAAAAAATTGCCAAAAAATTGATATAATAATTTTCGACGGGCGTAGTAATATAATTTTAAAACAAGTTTTTCTTGTTTTTTATCCATAATCAAATTTTAATTTAATAAAGCATAAAGGAAAATATTAACAGCCATTTTAAGAGCTTGCATCCGGATAGGTTCCGGGTCATTATGGATCTCAACGTTTTCACAACCATCACTGATATCTGTATTGAAACTATAAAAGCATACTAAACGATCATTTAAAATTAATCCATATCCATGGGACGGACCTCCTGCATGTTCATGGATTTTTGGCACACCCTGATTGAAGTGATAATAATAGTGATAAATAGGATGGGAAAAAGGGAGTTCAACAAACTTTAATTCGGGAAATACTTTTTTCATTTCTCTTCTGAAGGAGGCATCCATTCCATAATCATCATCTGCAAATAAAAATCCGCCGTTGGATAAATACTCGCGTAAAATTTTTACCTCTTCATTTGTAAAACGGATATTACCATGACCTGCTATATAGGCAAATGGATACAAATTAAATTCAGGATCACCTATCTTGTATGCATCCTCTTTTATTCCAACCTCAATGGAGAATTCTCTCTCCACTTTATTTAAGATATTTATCCAGGTTGTCTTATTTCCATACCAATCACCGCCGCCGCCATAATGTATGCGAACCGGAACAATTGGCTGCGCATTACTGGTACCCATTATTATCAGTAAAAGAAAAAGATATTTATTCCAATTTCTTATATGACAAATTGTATTAACCAAAACAGTCATTGTATTCTGCTCAATTTATCTGATTACAAAAAAAAACCCGTAATGTTATCATTACGGGATAATAAATTAATTACCGGTTTTAATGTTACACAATCTTTGAAGCCAGCATAACCGCCACAGTAACTGCACCTACCGTTTTAATTGATAATCCTGCCAATTTGCCAATCAATACACCAATGGATGCTCTTATACTTCGTTTTATATCTGAACTGTGTAAATATTCGACAAGAAAAGTACCAACGATTACGCCAATTACTGATCCTACAAGCGCTCCGATAATCGGTGTAACGAAAGCACCACTTATGGCTCCGATGACTCCTATAACAATTCCACCGCTAATACCCCATTTTGATGCACCATATTTTTTAGAAGTAAGAACTATTAAGAGGAACTCAATCGCTTCGACTACCAGCACAATAGCAAATAACAACAAGATATAAGAGAAAGAAAAAGCTTCAAACTTATTAATTAAACCATAAACCAATCCACTAAGTGCAATCAGCGAATTTCCAGGAATCCCCAAAAAATTCGATATTGTCCAAAAGCTGATTAGTGCAATAAATAAAACATCAACCAAAACATCCATTTTCTACTCACTTTAATTAACATTAGCAAATTCAAATCTTTTAACTTTGCTATTCAAATTAAGTTCCACCAATTTTGAGCGCACTTCAAACCATCCCATTTTGGTATAACCATAAATAGCTGAATTAAGTATTCTTTTTATTTTTAAAGCGCCTACAATTGGATCTGTCTTAATAATCATTTTTATTTTGTCATTTACCGGTAGACTTGCCGGATCAATATTTTTCTCTTCTGTTTTGCTATCATCCATTTGCTCGGTTGGTTCTGTACCCGTTGCAAATTGCTCTACCGGTGGCTGCGATACTGGTTCTGATTTAGGTAATGTAATTTCTTTGGCAACTGATTTTCCTGCTGCTTCCAGCATTTCAAATTTATTTACAGCTTCATCAACAGTATCATACACATCAAGTATATGATGAAATTCAAGCAGTTCAAATATCTCATAAACATCCGGAACCATGCGAACCAATTTCAGATCTCCGCCATTTTCTCTTATAGATTTAATTTCACTGATGAAAATACCCCATCCTGCACTGCTGATATAATCAACATTTCCTAAATCAACAATGATAAAAAACCGTCCCTGTTTTAATAAAGCGCCTAGTGCCCGCTCTAATTCCGAAGAGGTGGTTGTATCAATATATCCTCCAACTTTTATAATGGATATATGATTTCTACTACCGGCAATTTCAGTTGATACTTGAATTCCTTCCATCAATTCCTCCTTTTAAGGCTGGCTCCACGAAATCCTATTTTTCAGGAGTATCGATTAACGATTTCATGGTAATCTTACTTTTTAAAAAGTCTTTCTGAGCTAATTTTTTTCTAATTATTTCGAACTGATCATTTTTATTTTCTGAAGATGTTCGTTTTATATTTTTTAATTGATAATTTATTAAACCAATTTCATTTATAACACGAAAAACAACCTCATAACCTATTAATTTATTGATTTCTTTGATATAATTCAATAAAAGTTTTATCTTTTCATTTAAAAACGCAGAATCATATTTATCATAATCTTCCGAAATCAAATTTATACACTGTTGAGTTTGTTCAATAATTTGCCTTGTGTCTTTCAATTCTTTTAAATCGGGCGACGTAATAATATCGCTTAAAATGAGCTTTATTTTTTGAATATCTTTTTTGGGAATATCATTGCTATCATAGTCCTTTGAAACAAATTCCAAGGCTTTTAAATTCCCTTTAATAGAAGAATAAAATTTATCGATGTTACCTGTGTTTATTTCCTGGACAACCCGATCTAACAGTTGATTCTTTATTAAATTTGGCTGAAAACTATCTTGAACATTTTTATTTTCAGCACTTTTATTTATTATCGCAGTTTTTTGGGTTTTATCGCTTTTTTTCTTTTTCTGCTTTGTTAGTTCTTTGACGGTTTTTACTTGCTTTATCTTTGATTTTTTCTTTTTTGTTTTTGCAGACGGTTTGTCCTTTTTTTGACTCTTTTTGCCGGTAAGTGTTTTACTCTTTTTAATATTATCAGTTGCAGCTATAGGTTTTCTTATGGGAATTTTAGTTTCCCCATCCTCTTTCTTTGGCGAAAAAGAAGTTATGATTGTTCTTTTATCATCACCACCGGCTAAAACTGGTTGTTTAAAACGAGAATCTACCGTTTTACCACTTCTCTTTTCTATTTCACTTTCTGAAGATTCAAAATCGAGAATAACTTTTCCGTCTAATGTAAGCAGCGGCGTCCCCGGCTGCTTAATATGTTTCTTTCTCCCACCTTTAATAATGTAACGTTCTCTCTTTTCATGTGTATTCATTTTCAGCTTAACAAGCTCGTTATAAAGTCTGCGCTCATCAATTTCAACAAAACCATATTTTTCAGTATTTAATTCACCACATATTCTTTTTGTACCAAATTTCGGGTGATTCCTAATAATGTCAAATATCTTCGTTTTTACCTCTAGAGATATATGTTTTTTTTCTATAAGATCTTGCCGAGATAAATACTCTTTTAACCCATCAAGACCACGTTGATCCATAATATTTTTATATTTATAATAATGATATTGTGAGACTCGCATAAGTTCACAAGCTTCTTTTACCGTATAACCACTATCTACAAGGCTAAATAACTCCTTCTGAACATTATATACAACATCGCCATGCATCAATTTTTCTTTAACAGCTACAAAAGTAATATCATCATTTTGTGGAGCGCCTCTGGTAAAGCCGGCGATATCATCCTGAATACTTTTAACAAATTCACCCACATCCATATGTGAGTCACGTCGAATTGCTTCAAGGAACCTTTCATCACGGTATAACTCACGATTAAGGTTCATGGCTTCGGTAATACCATCTGTATAAAGGACCAAGATATCATCCTCACGCAAATGGATAGAATCCGATTCAATTTTCATATCAAATAAATTTATATCCGGCAACTGAATACCGACAGGAAAACCAGTAGGATTCAAATAATATGTCTGCTTATTTGATCCCCTGAAAAGTATCATGGGATTATGTCCTGCACTGGCATAATGAATAATTCTATTACGAGAATCCAGAATCATATAAAACATGGTAACAAACATACCACGTTTCATATCATCCGTAACAAAACGATTAACTTTAGCCAATACATCAGCTGGATTTTTATTTCCCCTTGATTCGAGACGTAATGCGGTTCTAATCATTGTCATAATCATTGACCCCGGCACTCCTTTACCGGATACATCTGCGACACAGATACCGATAGTATCTTCATCAATTGTCACAAAATCAAATAAATCACCACCCACTTCTTTAGCTGCTTCATAATAGGCGCCAATGTCATAGCCCTCCACACTGGGGAAATCGCTGGGAAGCAGCATGTGCTGAATTTCCTGAGCGACCTGCAGCTCTTTTTGTAACCGTTGCTGTTCCATCAGGGTTACCTGGGCTTCCCTGAACTTATGGGTCATTTGATTAAAAGCCTCAGCGATCTCACCGATTTCATCAGTTGTATCAATATCAATTTCATCCTGATCTACTTTACCATGGACAACTTGGCGTACCCACTCTGCCAAACCGTGAAAAGGAAGCATAATACGACTAATAAGATAGAAGAACCCTAAATAACTAAGTACCAGTATTAACAGAACAATTATTAAAATTTTAATTCTATATTTAAAACTCTGATCATTAATCACATATTCAGGCACACGAACATGGACATAACCGAGGACAGCGCCGGTTCCTGTAAGACTCTGATGTATCGCTGCACTTAACTCATAAACATCAAGGGTGTCTCCTATGGCATACTTGTAAGCTGTCACTTGCCCAAGACTATCTACAAATTCATAATTATCCGGCAATTTGTATACACCAAGTTGATCGACATTCTCTAAATCGCTTCGCGCAACCATTTTGTTATTTGAAGAGCTAATGGAAACATCATAAATAATATCGGGTTTGCTATTTTTTAATGCGTATACTTTCTCAAAAAGATTTAAATCTGACTCATTTAAAATATCATCTATTACATATTCAGATAATGTTTCACATTCAGTAGCTGTCCTTCCTAAAATATCATTTCGAATATTTGAATTGGCATTAATAAAAAGCGGTACAAATACAATACCAATAATCAGCGTTAATATGACGGATACAATATAGGTGTATTTCATGCGCATGGAAAGATCATTCCATTTATGCATCAACATACTTTCATCAGTTGTATCTCTATTTTTCGTTAGCCTGAATTCATTACCATGTTCTGTGATTGTATAGTTTATATCATCCATAAGCTTACGCATCATTAAGATGCCAAGCCCACCCTTTTTACCAATATCAATATATTTTTCTAAATCGGGAGTATTCGCCTGACGTGGGTCAAAACTTATTCCCTGATCGATAACTACTATAGTCAGGCTTAATCGCCTAACAATTGCCTTTAATGTGATTTCACCGTTTTTAACATCAACATATCCATGGCGAATAATATTGGTGCAAGCTTCATCAACTACCAGCTTAAATGAGTTAATAACTTTTTCGGAAAAGCGATATTTTCTCCCAATATGCTCCACAAATTCCCTTATCTGAAGCAGATAACTCATTTGTGCTGGGATCGTAATTTCTTCTTTTCTTACATTTCTAAACATTTATTTGTCACCTTCATCTTCTATACGGCTCTTAGCATCTTTAATGGCATCCAATACTTTTTTATTATAAGGATAATCAACAAGAATTTCCTGCCATATTTTAATGGCTTCTAAATATTTACCCTTTACAAATTCATTTACACCAATTAACCATTTACGCTCTACAGCCGGACTCATTTTTTCCTGGCCTACGGTTTCAATCTTTGCCCTTTCAAGACCACTCTGTGCAGTTTGATTCGAAGGATCTACTTGTAATACTGCTTGGAAAATGCTGCTTGCTTTATCATATTCACCCAATTCCAGCAGCATCAACCCTTCCTGTATCTGCTCATTTACTTTATATCTTTGAGCCAACAAATCAACCTCTCGTTGGAAAACCTGATCACTACTTCCCAACATTCTCACTTCAGCGATAAGACGTAAAGCTTCAGAATAATTTTGCCTATTAAATTCCTGCCTGCTTCTGACAAGCAGAGAATTTATCTCCTCTTGCAGCCTTCTGTTGGTAGTTGCAATTGAGCTTTTAACCGTCTCATTATTCGGATCACGCTCCA
>JAUVIB010000479.1 GCA_030592985.1 Calditrichaceae bacterium
CAAAAGGATTGGGAGCAGGGGCGGACCCTTCTATCGGACTAAAAGCCATCGAAGAGGATAAAGAGGTAATTATTGATGCTATTAGCGGGACCGATATGCTTTTCGTTACCTGTGGAATGGGAGGTGGAACCGGTACGGGAGCGTCACCAATCATTGCAGAAATTGCCAAAGACCTGGGAGCTTTGACGGTTGGAATTGTCACTATGCCGTTCTCGTTTGAGGGACCGATTCGCCATAAAAATGCTAAATTGGGAATTGAGGCATTGAGGAATCGAGTAGATACGCTGATTATTATTCCAAATGATCGGATTTTTAATATTATAGAAAAAAATACTCCGGTTGTTTCCGCATTTAAAGAAGTGGATTCCATACTATTTGAAGCAACGCGTAGTATCTCTGATTTGATCAATGTTCATGGTTATATCAATCTTGATTTTGCCGATGTTAAGACGGTTATGAAAGGAATGGGAGATGCGTTGATGGGTACCGGTTTGGGAGTGGGTGATAACCGGGCTATTTCAGCAGCTGAACAAGCGGTAACCAGTCCATTGCTTGATGGCCAGGATATTAGCGGGGCGCGGGGTGTATTAATAAATATTACCGGTGGTCCTACAATGAGTATGTTTGAGGTAAAGGAAGCGGCCGATTTTGTACAGGAATCAACAGGTGAAAATGCTAATGTGATTTGGGGTATGGTTATTGATGAGAAACTTGATGATGAAATGAGAGTAACGGTTATTGCTACAGGGTTTAGTGTTGAAGAAAAACAGTCAGAAATGCTGCAGCGTCCCAAAAAAGTGATCAGGGACGGCTTATATTCAGCCACTGATTTTAAAGAACTAGATAAACCAACCTTTAAACGTGAAAATAAAAAAGTTAACCAAGACCCAGCAGAGTCGATAGTAAGACCAAATATATTTTCATTTACCGAAACGGAAATTCCAAATGAGCCGGATGATTTGGATGTACCAACATTTTTAAGAAAACAGATGGATTAATTTGGACTTTATTATATTTAAACCATCTGCCACGGATTAACACAGATTAACACGGATTTGATATTTTTAATGATAATTTTATTTGTTCAGTAAAATATAACATGGTTGTACCGCGTCTGAGACGGGCAAACAAATTGATTAATGTTTTAATATTCAATGAAAGAAAAAAGAACTAAAGCAGTCCTCTTTGCCAAAGGGGGGACTTATTCATTTAAATTATGTAAAATAGATAGAAAAATAGTAAAACTGTGAAATTCCGATACTATAAAATATACAGAACATTACTTAATGCCCGGAAGGTAGGGAAATTATTTTCTCCCGTTTAAATGTTTCCCTATCTTCCTTTTATTAATTTTATTTCTTATGAAGATTATACTTTAGTTGGAAGTTTTTGAATTGTCCGTAATCATCAAAAGAGCCCAACCCAACCTTGCCGTTTATCAGGGTTTTATCAATAACGGAAAGTACCGGCTGCCGCATATCATCAACAAAAACCTTAATACTGCCTGAATCAATATTTCGGATTATCTTAATTTTGTGCCACTTATAATCCCTTAGACGCGCTTTTGAGTTATCGCCGTCCGCATGTGTAATGGGAACACGGTCTTTACCGTCCACCAGACCAATGATATTATGGAGGGTATTACTGCGATTGGAAATGTGTGCATAATAAAAATGAACAGAATCCTGAAAACCGAAAAATATATTTATATCCCTGCCGGCAATCGCTGTATCTATTAGACATTTGGCCTCTACCATTAATTCGAAATTTGTAACATCCAAATGACTTAAAATAGCATACGAACTTGGTTTTCTGATTTTCCCAAATGTACCATTTCGAATTAGATACAGTATATTTTCATTATTTTCACTCATTAATTCCCAATTATCCGGAGAATTAGCATGCCAATTTAAAAAACTGCTGTCAGAAAATGGCTCATTATATACATGATTGTAGGTTTTTCCTTCTACATTGTCAGCCATTTCATTACTACAGCCGATTACAAACTGCAGAAGGATAAATAAAATTATTAATGAAACATAACGGATGCCCATATCTGTTTCCTTTAAGATTATAGGTTATAATTAGTGTCTGTCCATAAAGTCGGTAATTTTATGATTAACCACGTCCTTCAGGGCGTGGGAAATGATAACGTTAAAACTAGGCTTCAGCCCAACAGCCCATTTGACGGGCTAAAGCCCTCTGTGATGTGTGTGGCTTCCATTATCCGCCTTAAAAGGCGGAGTTAATCAGAACTGACTTTATGGACAGGCACTAATTAATAAATCAATTATTTGAGACAGTACTGCCATGAATTAATTTGCCAAGATGATTTTGACTATATTCTAACTTTAACGACTACTTTTTTTACTATGGACGGAGCGTCAATCATAATGCATGGCTGATGAAGATCTGTTGGAAATAATATCATAAAAGATCCTTTCTCGAGCTTTATAAAATCAGCTTCTCCCTGAAAAAAAGAAATATCGTCATCACTATTATATTTAACAGACGGTTCTTGGCCCGCAAGAGGGGCATAACCGATATATTCATTCCCTTTAATCATATATTGTATATCAATATATTTCCGGTGGCCTTCAAGTTCGCTTTCAGCGGCACTTTTTGTGGTATACTCACTGACAAATGCAAATATATTATCCTGCTCGATTTCAATTTTTCCATCGGTAAGAGAATTAAAATCGGTTGTACAGATGAAATCCAGGGCTTTGGTTAGGCGGATGCTCAAACTTTTATATAAGTTAATATTCTCAATTTTATCGAGTATCATTTAATCCCTTTCATTTGACATTTTTTTCTAATAATACAATAATATATTATATCCCGCAAAGAAAAATAAAAATAATAAATTCTTCAATGGTGTTGAGTAAAATTGTTATTCCCGCATATTCAGACCCCTGATAGAAACATTCAGGG
>JAUVIB010000482.1 GCA_030592985.1 Calditrichaceae bacterium
GAACTTGATCCGGAATCTTTAATCAAATACCAGTCATAGCCAAATTTATTTGTATATCCCACAAGATGAATTCCATGGTCATCGGTCGATGTTTTATTATTAAATCTGAATTCCCGTGAACTTTGATTAATGGCTTCCTGCGGGATATCCCATGGAACAATGATGGCAATATCTTCCCATCCATATTTTCCCGGCTCGCTCACATCACCGCCAATGGCAATGGAAAAGCCTTCATTGATTGATTTTTTTATCCCGCTGTAAAATTCATTCAAAGGAATATTATAATAAGAAGAATCACGATCCCAATTATCCGGTACTATATACTCCCCTTGCTGATAAAATGGTATTTTCAGTGTCGACATAAAATCCACATAATCATCTCTGTTTATTTTACACACTTTTTTACTGAACTCAAGAGGGGTATATTCTTTCCCCTCATAAATAAACTTCTCCGGCGGTGCACCCAAATATTTATTCAGAATCGCTGTTATTTCAGCAAGGGCGATATCCTCATCCCAGTAGTTATTTTTTTCAATATATTTTAAATAATTATTCATCTCCTGAAACATGGGAGTATGATTATGTTTTTTTGCATCATTTACCAATCCGGTATAGGCTGAAAGCGGCATACAACCATATTGTTCAATCCTGTTTAACACACTGGCCTGTTCAGCGCCTTCGCCAAATTCCGAATTCCCTTTTTCCTTCACAAAGCGTTTTACCTTCTCCACATATTCCCAATAGGCAATATACATTTCGGATAGTTTGACTTTTTTCTTGTACAGCCGGAAAATCTCAGATTCAAGAAAGGAATTACCTGAGTACGACCAACAGGTTCCGGTTGTATCCTGGCGAACAGGGTCAAAATGGAAAACTGTTTTAAAATCACTAAGTTTTGGCTTTTGAACATTAGAAAAATCTGCGGTTAATATATTTTTTTCTTTCGTCCAAATAAATTTTTTCTGATACTCTGCCGGTGACTGTGCAAAATTTAAACTAATTAATAATAATAAAATAATAACCTTTTTCATATTAGATTCCTTTTAAATATGCCCTCAAATCCTATAAAACTAAAAACTAACCTAAATATATTTATTTTCGCTTCATTTCCCAAAAAATTTAAGCATTCTGCTAATAAATTCAAAGTAATTCTTAATAAATGCTTGCCAATTAGCGGTTAACAATTTAAATTCAGGAATTAGAAAAAATTAACCTTGCGCCGATAGGGGATAACTAATGGAGAATAATAGTTTTTGGAGTAATATCTTTAAAAAAGAGTCAAAAGAACACTATAATATATTTAAGGTTCTTAAAAATGTCCCACTTTTTCAGGATTTAAGTAAGCATCAGTTAAAAGCGATTGAACGAATTTTACACCACCGTGAGTATAAAGCCGATGAAATTATTATTAAGGAGAATGAAATTGGCTTGGGAATGTATATAGTTGAATCGGGTGTGGTCTATATCACCGGAGGCAAAGAGGGTAAATTGTTAACGGTATTAGGGAAAGGTGATTTTTTCGGTGAGATAGCACTCCTGTTGGAAGTACCGCGGACGGCCAATGCCATTGCTCATAAGCCGACCAAAGTACTCGGATTTTTTAAACCGGAGCTGGCAGATCTGATTAATAAAGATCCCAAAACGGGAAATAAGATTTTATTCCGGCTGGCAGGAATGACAGCAGAGCGTTTACGACATGGGACTATAGAGAATAGAGAATTACGAATTAAACTGGAAGATTTGGAAAAAAATATTGAATCGGGTGATTAATATGAGTTCAGATTTAAATTATTCAAAAATCGTCAAACTGCTCATCAGTATTGTTGTAATTATTCTAACGGCATGGGCTATTTATTTACTACATTCAACCATTGTTATATTAATTATTTCAACCCTTATAGCATATATCCTTGATCCTATTGCCAGTTATTTTGAATCTCTGGGTCTTAGCAGAACAAAATCCACGGTAATTGTTTTCGTTATTTTCGGATTATTTATTGGCATCCTATTTTACTTATTAATCCCGGCCATTGTAGATCAAATAACAAATATTCAGATATTACTATCGGATAATTCATCCGTAAATTCCCTGGATAATTTTGAACAGATGTTTAAAAATAGATTTCCGGTATTAAATAGTATTCCTCTGGATATATCTGAGGAAATCAATAAAATCTTATTAAACTTTACGGATTCCGCATTATCTATATTGTTGAATATTTTCTCAATTATTACAACCTTCATCATAATACCATTTGCAGTCTTTTTCATCCTGAAAGACGGTCTAAAATTAAAAAAGGGATTTATTCATTTAATCCCCAATAAATATTTTGAAATGGTTCTAAATATTATGCATAAAACGGATATTCAGCTCGGTGGATTTTTACGAGGTCAATTTATCGACGCTGCTATCATTGGAATCCTTGCTACTTTCGCCTTGTGGATTCTTGGTGTTGATTACTACGCTTTAATCGGAATTTTTGCCGGACTTACAAATTTGATTCCTTATGTCGGACCCTTAATGGGCGCAATTACTGCTTTAACTGTCGTTATTGTAAAAGGCGGCAGTACCAATTTATTGTTATTGGTTACCCTTGCATTTATCCTCATACAGCTTTCTGATAACATATTGGTTCAGCCTCTTGTGGTTGCCAAGAATGTAAATCTTCATCCATTGACGGTATTACTTGTCGTTATTATCGGTGGGCAATTCTTCGGAATATTGGGTATGCTTTTGGCTGTGCCGACAACATCCATCATTAAAGTTCTTGGTGGAGAATTATATAAGGGGATAAAGAAATATCGCTTAATATAAAGAGACTAAAATGCATTGGACGGAAGAATTTTTCGATGA
>JAUVIB010000102.1 GCA_030592985.1 Calditrichaceae bacterium
ATTTTTGTGTGTTAATAACTGTGTCATTAACTAAAACTAAATAATAAAAACTTAAACCTATCATATATTTAAATTAAAAAATATAAATATAAATATAACTAAAGAACAAGATTTACAGAAGATATCAACAATAAAAATAATCATAAGTCTAATAAAAATATAACTCAATTTAACTTATTAACAAATCCACAGACCCTATAAAGACTATTATTATAAATATTAAACTATAGTTATATTATAGTACTTTTCAATATTCTAACAGGTCCTATTATACCTGAATCTATTATTTCTCTATTTGATGTATCGTATTTCTTATAATTTATATTTACAAAGAAAAATTTTCTCCAAATGATTTTATTTCTATCTAAGTATGAAATTCTGTTTGCAGCTAAATTTGTTACTATTATTTCTATTTTATTAGTTCCACTTTTTAAATATTTTCCTATATTTTTTTTAAAGGGTATACTCCATAAACTTCCTGCATCTTGTCCGTTTAATTTAATTTTTGCACTCTCGTAAATTAATCCTAAATCTAATTCATATAAATAATTTTTTTCTTTTTTATCTATGCTAAATGTTGTAGTGTATTTTGCTGTTCCGGAAAAATTATCATATTCTTCTATATTTAAGTCGGACCATAATATAGTAGTATCTACCATTATACTTTTGGGTAATGATGGACCACCAGTCAGAAATTCTATTTTCCAAGGACCCTTAACAATAATATCATCTTTAAATATTCCTCGATATTTCCATGAAGGAATAATTTTTGGACTTTCATTATATGTTCTAATGATTAAGGATTCACCCGGATCTAACTGTAAGTAGATTTCTTTCTTCTGCTCGTTTATTCTGGTTTTTGCTGCTCCTTTGTTTCCTGTCAAGGGATCAAAAAAGATGACAGCATCATATGATACAGCTAAAGTAATCCAATTATTAACTTTTTTATTGTTTAAATTTGCAATAAAATAGTCATATCCCATATCATTTTTTCGTTTTCTTTTAATTGATTGAATACCATAATTTATTAAGGATTCATTGTTAACATTGGTGTTTTTTAATGCTTTTTCTAAGTGAGGAGTCACAAGGAACTTACCTTGTCCTATTTTAATATAGTCTATAGAGTCACTTTTTATAAAAGATAAATTTTTAAGGGATTCAAAAAATTGATTTTGTTTAGTGTTAAAATTTGAAAAACCAGGTATACTTTTTGGTAATTTATTATGAAAAATAATTGTAGCTCCTTTTTCAGCTAACAAATATAACTGTTTCCATGTTTTTAATGGAATGTAATTACACTCAGGAACAACGATGGTTTTAAAAGTAACATTGTGTGATAATAGAGCATTATTTTTAACTTTTAAGTTCATTATTTGTTTATCGGATATATAATCAAAATCATATCCTCTATTTTTTAAATTATTGGCAATTTTAGATATAGGAAAGTTTGTAAACCAATCAATTGTATGAACATTTAACACTTTTATCTGCAAATCAGTAAAACTATGCCAAATATCCTGAATAGGCCAATAAAGTAGAATATCATTTGAAGGTAAACCGTTTTGTAAAATAGATTGACAACGTGTTACATATTTATTTAATTCCGGGAAATCTTGCCAGATAGTATTTTCAGGTTCGAAATGAGTTGAAGCATAAAAAAGCCATCCGGGCCAAACGGCATTTTTTGGTGAATAAGCATTTCCATGATAATAAATATGGTTTATTCCAGCAAGAAAAAGTTGGTCAAGTTCTGGTTTTATCTGAGCTAAAGATACCATATAGTGATCATGCTGCCAGGTACAGGTTTCAGAAGAAATTAATCGTTTACCGCTAACATGTGCGGCAGAGGAAGAAAATTTTAATATAAGAGGTTTAAAAATACTCTCTTCAATATTAGTAGAATTTTGCCTTAATCCGGGAATATTAAAAAAAGTTGTCCCGAAAATTTCTGTTTCCGGAATATCAGACAAACTGTAATTATCTAAAATATTTGCTGGGGCACCATGTGCTTCGTTACGGGTTATCCATTTATGATTATGAGCCCATGAAACCCAGGTTTTTATATATTGATGATGAAGCTCTGATAAAGTATTTCGATAATCAGCTTTAATTCTTTTCACAATATCACTATCTTTTTGTGAAAATAGCTCAGGTAAATAATCTTGCAAATTATAACCATTTATATTTAAAAAATCAGGGAAAAAATTATTTGTCCATGTTGCATTATAATATTCATAGGAATCATGATATTGAGCCCTGATAAGTGGGGCATTATATGTTTTAAATGCCTGATTAAACCGCTCAAGATAAAAGAGCATCGATTGTGAAGAGAAAGGATCCAGTACTAACCCTTCATTTCCCGGAGCAGCCCTTTTAACTTTTTGTTGTGTTCCTTCTGTCCATACTTTAAAAATTTGCCAATCATCATTTGTCGCTTTCCAAAAAATTTCATTATCTATATTAATAAGTTTTAATAAATCAATAGATTTATGGTTATCAGAAAAAGCACGTAAACTTTGAATAGTATCGGGATCAATTTTAATATGGACTGATTCCCCTTTTTGAAGCGAATATTTTTCATATCTAATTTTTAAAGCAGCATCTTTTTTTGTTATGTGAGAACCCCCAAAAGGCCAACCGGTCCCGGTGGTCATATCCACATTTAAGTTTAAACGCTTGGCTTCAGTGGATGTATATCCAAGCATATCAATCCATTTTGGACTTAGAAAATCAATATATTTATTTTCTTCACCTTGTACACCATAAATTGGTATCACTAAAACACCGCCGATACCGGCGTCAGATAAATTTTTTAAATTATAAGTTATATTTTCTTTATCAACGGCACTCCCCATCCACCACCAGTAAACACCTGGTTTGTTTTCAACCTTAATAATTGGCCAATTATACTCAGATTCTTTGCTGTTATTAGAGCATGATATTAAAATCAAACTCAAAAAAAGGAAAAAAACTAATTTTAACGAGGTCATAATAATCTCCTATAATATTATGTCTATTTTTAAGTAGTGGAAAAGTTATTAGATATTTTTAGTTAAAGTTTATTAAAAATTTTTAATTAAAATATTTTTTGTGTTTTTTCGGTTAATTATAAGAACTCCGGATACACCGCGGTATTTTTTATATTCCCATTGAGATTTTGCTAATGGTTTGCCATCTGCATATACTAAAGGATTAAAAAGAAGTTTTAATTTTTCCTGTCCATGAGCGTTAAAAGTTTGATATTGTATGTGATCTTCAAAATAACGAATATTGCTAATTACGGAAGTGGTAGAAAAAAGATGGTTTTCATTTTGTGGCAGCATTTCCGGTATTACAGACATACCATCAAAAAAATGGCTCAAATAATCCCAATAAGAATCAGAAAACCAGGGTTTTTTATATTCAATGCCCACATAATTTATCGCTCTATTCGTTTTCGAGTTTTTGTTATAAGCTGAATAAGAAGAAAGAGCAAACGCAGCGCGTGCCTCTTCCCTGTCTTCTTCGTTTTGAGTGATTTCAGACCATAAAGTAACAACGGAAGCATATCGTGCGGTGTGACTACTCATCTGAAGAAGAAAAGAATCCTGTTCACGAATACTTGTTGCTCCATAATGTTGAGTTTTTCCGTAGCGGTTTTTTACCCAATGAAGAAGTTTCGGAATATTATTCCTATAATTAGGATCTAATTCTTTATGTAATAGTATATATCGTGCTGTTTCCATTGGGTTTTGTTGATTAAAATTTTTAGAGTCAGATTTTACGTCTTCAAAATATCCGGACCAGTAATAATTGGTCAGAGGATATCTGATAATCCATTCCATTACTTCGTTACGTTTTTGTAATAAAATATTTTTTTGGAATGTACCATCATTTAATTCGATTAACACGTCCAAAAGATTTACAACTGTAATCATATTAGACGTGTAGGAAGCCAAAACTTCTCCTGTTTTCAGGTTAACTCGAAAAGGTAAAGGGGAGTTATTTTTGTTTCCATTAGTAATATGTTTTAGCAAGGTTCTGCAAACATCGAAACCTTTAGAGCGGTAATAAGTATCGCCGGTTATCTTATAAAAAGTGAGATAACCTAGAGCACACATGGATATTTTATCCACGCCAGCCCGTTCGTCAGTATATTCTCCATCCGGCGTATCATCCTGAGTTCGGGGTACATTTGGCCAGGCCCAGTCAAAAGGTGTATGATAATAGATTACTCTGTCAATAATTTTTTTAACTGGAGCCAGTGAACCTCTGTTACCGGTATAAGCATAATATTTGCGGTGTGTTTCAACAGCCCAGTAAACATTACTTCCCTGGTTATTCTGTTTAGCCATGAAGGTACCGTCTTCATTAAATTTTGCGGTTACAAGATACCAGGGATCTTCTCCAAATATTGTAGAAACTGTTGGGCAATTGGTTATAAAATTTATACTCCAATTAATAATATTATCATACGAAGTCCATGAATCTAACTTTTCATGTTTGTTTAAAATAACAATATGATCCAAAATTTTATCAGCGGAATACAAAGGAAGAGTAATGATAAGTATTAAAATATAGTAAAGTGAATATTTTTTCATGGATTTAAGTACTTTTATTTTGAAATGTTACTTAAAATATGAATTAATCTTAAAGTTAAATCGTTTTTATACAAAGTACAAGTATTAAATTAATTCCGTTATAAAATAACTAATATGGAAATTTGACATTTAATTGTTAAATTCAAATTGATGATAATTAAGTTTTTAATAAATGGAGAAAAAATGAGCTTGAAGCGAAAAGAAAATTTATTGGATGCCATCGGCAATACTCCTCTAATTAAAATAAATAATATTACAAAAGGGCTAAAAAGTACAATCTGGGCAAAGCTGGAATTTATGAATCCTGGCGGTAGTGTTAAAGACCGCATCTCCAAATATATGGTGGAAAAAGCTGAAAAAGAAGGGAAATTAAAACCCGGTGATACCATAATTGAAAACTCCTCCGGAAACACTGCTTTTGGGTTAGCAATGGTAGCATTGCAAAAAGGATATAAATGTAAAATTGTAATCAGAGACACAACAAGCATAGAAAAAATCAGAATGTTACAACACCTTGGAGCGGAAACTATTTTGGTTGATGCATCGATACCACCGGAGGATGAACGTTCTTATAATAATTATGCTAAAATCATAGTTAGGGAAACACCGAATTCTTATTATATTGATCAACATAATAATTTGGCCAATAATGAAGCCCACTATAAAACTACTGGACCGGAAATTTGGGAACAAATGCAGGGTAAAATCGATTATTTTATTATTGGTATCGGCACAGGCGGCACTATTTGTGGTATTGCCAAATATTTTAAAGAAAAAGACCCTAAAATTAAAGTAATTGCCGTTGATCCTGTCGGCTCAATTTTCTATGATTATTTTAAACATAAAAAATTAATTAAGCCGTTTCATTATAGCTTGGAAGGACTTGGTGATGAATTTCTGCTTCCTACGGTACAATTTGAATATATTGATGATATGGTTAAAATTGATGACCAAACAGCTTTTGATTATACTTTAAAATTAGCAGAAAAAGAAGGGATTATTGCCGGCGGATCCAGTGGAGCTAATATCTATGCAGCATTAAAATTAGCTGAAGAACTGGACAGGGAAGCACAGATAGTTACCATGTTTCCTGATAGCGGTTATAAATATTTTAGTACAATTTTTAAATAAATAAAGTATCCACGAAGAAATCGATGAATATAAAAGAATTATTATTAGAAAATAATATTAACTTTAAAAGTAATGTTTCTTTAGCGCAATATACAACAATGAGAGTTGGTGGTCTGGCAGCTTTTCTTATAGAGACCCATAATGGCGATGAACTTAAAAAAGCGCTCATATTAGCCGAGAAAAACAACCTTCATTGGCTGCTTTTAGGAAAAGGAAGTAATGTAATTATATCAGATATGGGGTTTGACGGTCTGGTTATTATTAACAAAGCAGATTCATGGAAAATTATTTCGCAAAAAAGCGATAATTGTTCTCCTAATCAAAGAACAGCAAGTCGCTTAGATAAAACAGAGAAAAAGAAAAAATACAATCAACCATCGTTTGAAAAAGTTCTCGTTCGGGTTGATTCCGGTGTATTGGTAACTTCATTTGCGCAAAAATTATATAAAAAAGGTATCACCGGTTTGGAGTGGTTTGCGGGCATTCCTGCAACCGTAGGCGGCGCTCTTTATATGAATATGCACGGAGGACATTATTTTTTTGGGGATTTATTAGTTCGGGCTAAAGTAATAAAAAATAATAAATGTAAAATAGTCGATTTTAATTATTTTAAATTTGATTATGACTATAGTATTCTGCATAATACCAAAGAAATGATATTATGGGCTGAGCTATGTCTTACAATGGGTGATATAGATAGAGCAAAAGAAACATTTAAAGAATGTGTAAGGCAAAAAGCCTTTCAACCCCAGCGATCAGCAGGGTGTGTTTTTAAAAACTTGAGTATAGAGGAAAAAAAGAAAAAGGATTTACCGTCACAATCTATTGGCTATATAATAGATAATGTATTAAAATTAAAAGGTTACAAAATCGGCGGTGCCATAATATCTCCAAAACATGCCGCATTTATTGAAAACACAGGAACCGCAACCGCAACCGATATCTTTTTGTTAACGGAAGTGATAATTAAAACAGCGAGAGAGAAATTAAATTTAGAGTTAAAATTGGAAATAGAATTTATAGGAAATTTTTAAATGGCAAAAGTGAAAATAAAAGGCGGAACACCTCTAAAGGGAGAAATATCGGTTTCAGGAAATAAAAATGCGGCCTTACCTATTATTGCTGCCACCTTGCTAACCGATGACATTTGCAGAATTGAACATGTACCGGAAATTCGTGACGTTCATGCTATGTTAGAGTTATTAAAAGACCTTGGCAAAACGGTAAAATCCATTCAATCAAATATTTATGAAATCAGCGGCTCGATTAATACATCAGAGATTGATCATAAACATGCCAGTAAATTGCGGGCATCCATATTATGCATAAGTGGATTATTAGCACGAACCGGGGAAGTTTTTCTGCCGCCACCCGGGGGGTGTGTAATCGGGCGGAGAAACTTAGATAGTCATTTTGATGTAATTGAAGCATTTGGCGCTATTGTAAAAGGAGGAGAAAATGGATTTCGTTCGACGGTAAATAAAACAAGTCCGCCGGATTTTTTTTTAAAGGAAGCATCGGTTACAGCAACGGAAAACGCCTTAATCTTAGCAGCGGCAACCATAGGTGAAACCATCATTAATAATGCAGCTTCCGAGCCACATGTCAGTGATTTAGTAATTGTTTTACAAAAAATGGGTGCGGATATTAACGGATTAGGAACAAATCAACTGAGAATAAAAGGCGTCAAAAATCTCAGCGGATTTAAACACAGTATTATCCCTGACCACATTGAAACAGGTACATTTGCCATTACAGCTGCTTGTACACAAAGCGAACTAATCATCCGCAATGCTCAGAAAAAACACATGGTAATGACTGATTATTATCTAAAACAGATGGGCGTCGGTTTTGAATATGATGATTCTGAAAATATGTTTATAAAACCATCACGACTAATCTCTAAAGTAAAAAAAATTCAAGTAGGACTTTGGCCGGGTTTCCCAACAGACTTAATGAGTCCAATGGTGGTTTTAGCAACACAAGCTCAGGGAGCAACACTTTGCCATGATTGGATGTATGAGTCACGAATGTTTTTTGTGGATAAATTAATTTTAATGGGCGCTGATATAATACAATGCGATCCACACCGTGTTGTGGTTAACGGCCCTACCGGATTGCGGGGGCAAGAATTGGCCAGTCCTGATATTCGGGCAGGGATTGCATTGGTAATTGCAGCTCTTTCTGCAAATGGAGAAAGTATAATTGATAAAGTGGAGATAGTTGACCGCGGTTATGAGAAGATTGTTGAAAGGTTGGGGAAAATTGGCGCTAATATTGAACGTATTGAATAGGTTATTAAGAGAATGACATAAAAATCGTTAAATAAAGTGAATATTTTTAGAAAGTAGATGTATTATTCAATATATTAACAAAGTAATTATTTAACTTGGAGGAAAATGAAATGAGTAATCAACCGCAATTTGATTTCAATGATTTGCGACCGCCTAATATTTCCGGTCGTACAGTTAAAATTGGAATCGGTGTACTAATTTTTGTAATCCTGTTTTTCTCGTCTTGGTTTACTATCAGACCGGAAGAGGTTGGGGTTATTTTACGATTTGGTAAGTATACCAGAACAGTTAACCCGGGATTAAACTTTAAACTTCCTTTTGGAGTTGAAGAAGTTATTAAAGTTCCGGTTGAAAGGCAGCTAAAGCAGGAATTTGGATTCAGAACTGCGAAGGCAGGAGTTCGCACCCAATACTCCACTACCCGGTATCAGGATGAATCATTAATGTTAACCGGAGATTTGAATGCTGCAGAGGTAGAATGGATTGTTCAGTACCGCATAAACGATCCCTACAAATTTCTATTTAAAGTTCGAAATGCGGAACAGACGTTTCATGATATTAACGAAGCTATCATGCGTAAAATTATCGGCGACAGAACCGTTAATGAAGTGTTGACTATTGGCCGGCAGGAAATTGCCACTACGGTGACTTTAGAGGTACAGGAGCTTTGCAATCAGTATGAAACCGGTATTAAAGTGGATCAGGTTGTTCTACAGGATGTAAATCCGCCAGATGAAGTAAAACCGTCATTTAACGAAGTAAATGAGGCGCAGCAAGAAAGAGAAAAGTTAATCAACCAGGCGCGTTCCGAATATAATAAGATTATTCCGAAAGCGGCAGGCGAAGCCCAAAGAAAAATTGAGGAAGCGCATGGTTATGCCTTGGAGCGTATTAATAATGCCAAAGGTGAAGCTTCCAGGTTTAATGCACGTTATCGTGAATACTTAAAAGCTAAAGAAGTAACCAAACAGAGAATTTATCTGGAAACTATGACTGAAATTTTAACAAAAGTCGGCAGAAAATTGATTACCGATGAAAAAGCATCCGGTATTTTACCTCTGTTTGAGTTTGGCAAAGGAGGATTTAATAATGCAAAATAAAAAGAATTTAATTATTAGTATTGTCGGCTTTGTAATCGTTATTTTTATTTTATCAGCGTCTTATACAATAAAGGAGACCGAACAGGTTATAATTACGC
>JAUVIB010000485.1 GCA_030592985.1 Calditrichaceae bacterium
ATTGTAGAACCATTTCAATATCTAAGTGATGTTTATTGTTCTCCTGCCCGCCCGCAATTGGTTTTTAGTGCAATGGATTTTACAAACCAGTCACAAGATTTGTATTTGGTCAACGAAGACGGCTCAGGACTTATAAATCTAACCAATACAATTGACCAGGATGAAAGGCAGCCGGCCTTTTCAGAAGACGGGAATTATATCAGTTATATTCAATACGATCGTAATAGCTATAAGTATAAATTAAAGCTGATGAACTTAAACGGCCATCATAAAACATTAAGAATTGCCGATAAGAACCGTCTCGTACGACCGAGATTTACATTGAACGGAACTAAAATTATTTACAGAGAAGAGGTGCAACGCGCAGGCGCTCTAAGAATGTTTAGATTGATCGATATTGAAAATAATGAAATTGATGAATTGTTAGAAAATATTGAAATAACTAATCTCATTACATATCGGGGGAAATTGGTCTATACCAAGCGTTATCATCAAATTAAAGGTTATGATTTGCTTACCAATAGCAGTATTGATATTGGGACGGGACTTGCTTTGGCGATTTCAATGAATGGAGAAGAAATTATTTTCAAAGAAAATAATATGAGTACATATTATCTGAAAAAAATGAACTATAATGGATATTCGCTAAAAACATTAGTGACTGATACGGTTCGCAGCGGGACCTATCACTATAATTACTATCCTCAGTTTTCGAAAGATAAACTAAAAATTGTTTATACAAAAGAGTATCCTTACTATGAATACTAAAACAGTTAACTTATTATTTATTACTTGGTTAACGGTATTTTTTTCTGTATTGGTGCTGAATGCTCAGTGGGCCTGGCAAAATCCGGCAATTCAAAATACAAATGTTAAGTCCATATATTTTACAGATAGGAATACCGGCTGGATTGTCGGCGATTATGGTGCCATTATGAAAACGACCGACAGCGGTCTAAGCTGGAAATCGCAATATAGCGGAACCGATTCGACGTTGGAATCCGTCCATTTTATCGATTCGCAAATCGGATGGATTGCCGGCGGTTATATTTATGACGGATTTATTTTGAAAACAAATAATGGTGGCGAAAGCTGGCAGAGACAAAAAATGCCCGATGGCGTGCCTTGTTTAAAGTCTGTATATTTTATTAATGAGAATGTTGGTTGGGCTTGTGGAAGATCTGAATCGATCTATAAAACAGAGAACAGCGGTATTACCTGGCAGAAAAAACATCAAGGCTATAACGATATCCTTAATGATATTTTCTTTGTCAATGAAAATACGGGTTGGGCGATCGGTGAAGACGCTCTATTATTGAAAACAACAGACGGCGGAGAAAACTGGACGAAGGTTTATGAACAGCAAAATCACAGTGATTTTGAGTCGGTTTTCTTTATGGATGAACATAACGGCTGCGTCGTTGGAAATTTTTCCAACGAAGGGGGAGCAATCCTAAAACCAACAGATGGGGGACAGACGTGGAATAAAGTTTTTGTTGAAAAAATGACATGGCTCAAATCGGTATATTTTATGGATTGTCAAAAAGGTATTGCCGCAGGGTCTAATGGCTACATCTATAAAAGTGTTGATGCAGGCAATAGGTGGACAAAAATAGAATATTCCGAAAATGATTATTTTAAGGATGTGTTTTTCATTGATGACTCAACGGGTTGGCTTGTCGGTTGGGGTGGTTTGATCCTTCGTTCGGAAGATCAAGGGGATAGCTGGTTAAAGGTTTTTGAAGAAATTAAGGATTATTTTCTATCGGTTTACTTTATTAATGAAACCTCAGGCTGGATAGTGGGCAGTAACGGCAGTATTTATAAAACACATGATACCGGCGATTCATGGCAGGCACAGTACAGTCCGCAAAATGTACAGCTGAATTCGGTCTTTTTTGCCGATTCTTTAAATGGCTGGATTGCGGCAAATAACGGAACAATACTAAAAACGGTTAACGGCGGGAATAATTGGTTGATAAAAAACGTCGATTTGGATTATCATTTGAAATCAATTTATTTTTCCAATAAAAAAAACGGCTGGGCTGTTGGTACGGGCGGTATTATTCTGCTTACCTGTGACGGCGGCGAAACATGGGAAACGTCCGTCAGTGGGACTCATTTTGACTTAAATTCAGTGGTTTTTGCCGATGATTTAAAGGGATGGGCTGTTGGTGGAAATTGGACAGAGTCCGTAATTCTTCATACGGATGATGGAGGTGTACATTGGTATACCCAGGACTCGAATACTGAAAGCGGGTTAATATCCGTTTACTTCATTGATTCTAAAAACGGTTGGGCGGTTGGCGGTTATCATCTTCATAGTGTTATATTAAAAACAAATGACGGCGGGGAAAAATGGTATAATTACACCGGAAGTATTATGCGCCCTTTAAATTCCGTTTTTTTCAGTGATAATTTAAACGGTTGGATGGTCGGATCATTCGGAGCAATTTATAGTACACGGGATGGTGGGTTCAGTTGGAAAGAACATGAACGTTTTACCAGGGACGGATTACGTAGCTTGTATTTTATTAACAATAAAACAGGCTGGATTGTCGGCGAAAAAGGTACAATCTTAAAATATAACGGCGGCAGTGACGATACGCATGGCCAATCAACGGAATCCGTTCTATTGCAGAACCATCCGAATCCTTTCAATGATGTAACAAGTATCGGCTTTATTGTTAGCACGTCTGGGAAAGTTTCGATTACTATTTTTAATCTGAACGGCAGAAAAGTGAAAACTCTCATTGATGGATATCGCTATAAAGGGAGTTATACAGTTTCTTTTAA
>JAUVIB010000312.1 GCA_030592985.1 Calditrichaceae bacterium
ATCAGCCGGATCAGAAGCTCCGATAAGAGACCTCCCCACAATCAGATAATGCGTTTTGATAAAATTAAATTGAGCTGGATCACCCCCTTGTTTTCCATATCCGGGAGAATAAAAATTACAAGATTCATCCAAACCGGCCGTTTCATACAATTTCCGTGTTGCATCGGGTTTAGTTAAGGGAACAACAAAATCGCGAGCGCCATTCTCATAGGCCAGCTTATAAATTTCACTTACAGCATCATCCTTTATAAAACCGCCTTCCGATTCTATAAAAGCAGGATGCGTCATTATCCCGCCAACAATTACCTTCATTTCATTTTCTAAAACCGCTTCAACCCAGGCTTTTAAGGTTACCGGCCCTGCTTGCGGAAACAGGATCACCTCGTTTATGCCGGCACTCTTCATTATTTGACTGAAAAGGTTTCCGGTATCAGGTATATCGGTAGCTGCTTTTTGGTGATCGTAAATTATCGGTTTAGTTGTTACAGAACGAATACTTTCCACTACTTTGGGCAGCCCATGGGTTAATCCCAACGAAAAACCGACTTTATAGCCATAAATAAAATCCGATTTATCAATTTTTCTAATTAATTCTTTAATCTTTTCCAAATCCGTAATATCTAATGCCGGGATCATTTTTCTTGTCATTTTCATATTCTACGCCTCGTAAAAATCATATATTTGTTTGGCTTTTGTCAAATCTCTGCTTTGAAGAAATTGAGCAATATCTAAGAGACTGATTATTGAGTAAACATTTTGACCCCGCAATTCATCAAACTGATTCTTTGTACGGCGGTCAACACTGACAATAATAGCATCAACGGTTACTCCCAACTCCTTTTTAAGTAAATCAAGCGCCTCTAACTTAGCGCCACCTGTACTAAGTACATCATCAACCATGATTATGGAATCTTTTTTGCCGGGAATTTTGCCTACAAAAAGGCCTCCTTCACCATGTGATTTTATTTCTTTCCTATTATAACAGATTGCAACATCACTTTTATCGGCGTTATACATCGCTGTTGCTGTTGCCGTAACAAGAGTAATACCTTTATAAGGGGGGCCGAATAGTATGTCTGGTTTAAGGGAACGACTTTTTATAAGATCTGCCATCGATCTGCCAATAAAATCTAAGGCATAACCGCTGCTAATATCCCCAAGATTAATAAAAAATGGGGATTTTGCACCCGATTTTAGTGTAAAATCCCCAAATTTTAAAATATTTTGTTCAATAAGGAATTGAATAAATTTTGTTTTGTTTTCATTCATAATTAATCCCGATTTAATGTAAATTTTTCGTCCGTTAATTTGATGGGAAAAGGTCTTTACCTTTATATTTATCAAAAATTATTCCGTTATTAAAGACCAGAGAGCCGTTAATAATTGCTGTTGCAACCTGCCAGTTCAATTTTTTATTGACATAGGGATTGAATCCTGCCCTGGTTACAATATTTTTATCAGCATTACTGTTTTCAATAATAATCAGATCAGCAATAGTATCAATTTCTATTGTTTTACGTGAATGAATACCAAAACAATCTGCAGCCTTTTCAACTGTTAATTCCATAAATCGTTTCCAGGATATAAGACCTTCATCCACTAAATTTAATATGAGCGGAGCCAGCCATTCAATCCCCGCAATCCCCGATGGCGGATTTTCACTCTTTTTTTCTTGCGGAGTGTGCGGCGCATGGTCTGTACCAATAAAATCAATAGTTCCATCCTTTAAACCCTGCAGCAATCGTTCTCTATCCTCTTCGCTGCGTATAGGGGGATTCACTTTATATTTAGCGCCATCCCGTAAATAATCATCCTGTGTTAAATAGAGATAATGGGGACAAGTTTCGGCATAAACTTCATACCCGTCATTTTTCATTTCTTCAACCCAGCTCACTTCTTCTAATGTTGCGATATGGCAAATCACTATTTTAGGACGATTTTCTTTCGCTGTTTCCAATAAGGCCATTTTAATTTTTTTAAGCGCTGATACAATAGCCTCTTTCGGCCGATTAATGTGATGAATATAGTTTTTTCCCTCATTAGCAATAAATGCTGTTTCATCTTCAGCATGGATAGTAACTAACGGAAATTGTTTAAATATGGCAGCAATATTGTCAACATCCGTAATTGCAGGTAATGCGGAAGATTTGGCCATATATAACTTCAATGCTGCTATTCCGGATACATTTTCATTATGCTTTTCCTGTCCGTGAAACTGTAATCCCCAATTTACCATACTTTTCTGAAAAAACAGTGTTTTTTTCTCGTCAAGTATCTTTTGGCTTGTTATGGGCGGATTATTATTAGGCATATCCAGAACAGAAGTCACCCCCCCCTTTAAGGCCGCTCTTGAAGCATTTAATATACCCTCTTTATATTCCTGGCCTGGTTCTCTGAAATGAACGTGTGTATCAATCAGCCCCGGTAATATATACTTACCCCTCGCATCAATAACCCACTCAGTTAACGGACTGCGGCAAATAGCGCCGATACCTGTAATCTTGTCATTTTCGACAAGAATATCTCCATCATGGAACTGACCGTCCGGACCTAACCATTTACCATTTTTTATAAATATATTCATTATCTATCATTTCAAAAATTAGTTTAATACACAATAAATTATATTAAGAACGATTGGAACTTAATTTTTCCTTTTCAATCTCATCCAACATAGCCTTACTTACCGTTGTTGGATATTCACCGGAAAAACATGCATGACAGATTGGAAGATCTTTATACATATCTTTTAAATCTTCAAGAGATTGATAAATCATCTTATCAGCCCCAATAAATTTTCCAATCTCTTCCACATCATAATGCGATGCAAGGATCTCTTTCTTCACTGACATATCGATACCATAAATACAGGGGGATTTTATGGGTGGAGACGCTGATACAAAATATACCTCAGTAGCGCCGGCATCCCTTAATAATTTAACTATTCTCTTTGATGTGGTACCTCGTACCACGGAGTCATCAACTACTGCCACTTTCTTACCTTTAACAATATCACGAATAGGATTTAATTTCTGTTTTACCATTATTTCCCGCTGTTCCTGAGTTGGGGTAATAAAGCTCCTGCCCATGTGAGGATTCTTTGCAAATCCCCTTCTGTAAGGGACATTTAGCTCTTCTGCCATACTTGAGGCAAAGAAATAGGCGGAACTGGGTACATCAATTACGATCTCCGGATTAAGGCCATATTTCTCAAATGTTTTAGCGAGCGGTACCCCCAATCGTACCCTCTCTGAAGCCACAAGGCGATTGTGCATAATCGTATCTTCTCTGGCAAAATAGATATATTCAAAAACACAGAAAGCTTGCTTTTTCTTCACCCCGATCCGTGTATGTACGCGTTTATTACTATCAATAAAGATCATCTCTCCCGGCTCTATATCACGAATTAATTCATATCCGAGATAATCAAAAGTCGTACTTTCTGATGTAAAGGCGTAAACAACTCCCTGATCAGTGAATTTTCGTCCCATAACTAATGGACGTATTCCGTGAGGATCAGAGAAAGCCAGGAATCCTCTATTTGCAATAATTGTCATGGCAGAATAAGCGCCTTTAACCGATTTCTGCACCACTTCAACTGTATCAAATATGTCATCAACGGTAAGGTGTTTTAAATCTTTTTTCTCAAGTTCCGCTGCAAAGGTATAAAGAATTAAAGCTACATCATTAGACGTCTCTAAGAGGCGATGATTTTCTTCATACAAGCGTTTTTTTAGCTGATTGAAATTAACTACATTCCCGTTATGCACCATTGCCAAGCCAAACGGATAGTTTAAGACAATAGGCTGTGCATCAACCTCATCAGTTGAACCAAATGTCGCGTAGCGCACATGGCCAAGTCCGCAATATCCATTTATTTTTTCTATATCATAGCCTTTAAATACATTACTGACTAAACCGTTACCCTTTTTCATATGAAAATTTCCATTAAAGGTAACCACTCCGGCAGAATCTTGTCCACGATGTTGAAGTGTTGTTAATCCATTCATTATTTCCGGTGCAATATTCTCATAACCGGAAATGCCGATAATTCCACACATTTGTATCTCCTAAAATTTATCTCTCTGTAATCTCTATTTCATTTTTTAAATAAATTTAATAACGCTTCGCTATAAAATTCATGTTCGACTTTTAAACCAAGTTTTTCAACCTCTTCTAAGGTATCAGTACCGCGCAAATCCACCTCTTTCTGAGCGATTATCCCCCCGGTGTCAACTCCTTCATCCACATAGTGAACGGTTATCTTAGTCGTTTCTAATTTATTTTTAAAGGCCCATTCATAACCGCCGACACCCTGAAATTGAGCTGTATCAGCAGGATGAATATTAATTATTTTATTTTTATAAGCACGTACGAACAGCGGTGATAAAATACGCATAAAACCGGCAAGAACGATATAATCCAAATTATATGATTTTAAAAATTTGATCACTTCCTGCTCAAACTCAGTCCGTTTCTTACCTTTTGAAATAATAACTTTCGTCTGCACACCAAACTCATTCGCTATTGTGAGACCATAGGCATCTTCTTTATTGGATAGGACAAGAGCCACCTCACAAATATTTTTTAATATACCATTCTGAACATTGCGAACAATAGATTCCATATTACTGCCACGACCGGAAAGAAGAATAGCAATTTTCTTTTTCATTACTTCAAACCCTTTTTAGCGATGTCTTTTCGATAATACATATCATCAAATTTAATTGCCTTGCAGGCTATATAAGAATTTTCAATAGCTTTTTCCAGCGTATCTGCCTGAGACACAACATTTAAGAC
>JAUVIB010000209.1 GCA_030592985.1 Calditrichaceae bacterium
AATGGAATGAATGCCTTACCGTTTAAAAAACCATATGAAATTAAGCGTATTAATGTACGTGGTTCCGACTCGTTCTTAACATTCAAAACCAAGTTAAAAAAAGGCCATAAAAAACTTTTTGAATAAATCTTTATTTGTTTTTTCTTGCACTTATTTTATACTGCATCACAATAAGTTAAAACAGAGCGCTCATACCAGGACGAAGACTATGGTTTTTCAAAAAGATTACTTCAGAAACCCTTTTTTTATATTTAGCTTAAAAAATCATTCAAATATAATATGTTTTACCGAATCATTCGTTTTTATCTCATCATGTTAATCCACTAATCATTTTTTTAAATATTAATTTGTCCAAATCATAAAAAAACGATAAATTTGACATTGTTACAAGTAAAATATGAACTATAAGTGAGAATTACTACTATTTGCTAAATATATTAAAACAAATAGTTTGAATTGAGTAAATTGAGGCTGAACTTTCTGCGATATTCTTAAAACAGGTGAAATTTCTTGTTCTAAAATTTCGTTTCAATAATTTACAGTACAAAGTGATGAGAAGTCCCGTATCAACAACATGTACAACTAAGAAGGAAATGAAATGATCTCTTATATTAAAAATAAGATCGAAAAACATAAGATTAAAAGGAACTTTAAAAAATATGGTAGTCATATAAATAAGTTAACTCTCGATAATGAAGGGGAAATTGAATTTGCTGTTTGGGATAATCCCCTCGAAAGTCCAAAATCAGTTACACAGGATTCTGTGGATTTTTACAAAAAATTTGTACCAAAAGGATGTTTAGCCATAGATGTTGGAGCTCATATTGGAGATACAACAGTTCCTTTAGCCTTGGCGGTAGGAAAAGATGGTATTACATTAGCATTTGACCCTAATCCTTTTGTGTTTGAAATTTTATCCATTAATGCTAAGCTAAATAACGATAAAACTAATATTATACCATTTAATTATGCTTTAGCAGTTGAACCTGGAGAATATTATTACAATTCGTCTGAAGCCACGCGTAATAATGGAGGGATTTCAAAACATCAAAAAAATAAACACGGAAAATATCAATTGCAAAACAAAGTAACTGCTGTTAATCTTTTTGATTTTTTAAAAAAAGAGTTTGCTGCTTCTTTAAATCAATTGCGTTTTATTAAAATTGACGTTGAGGGTCTGGATTTTGAAATATTACTATCCATTAAAGATTTGATAGTAAAGTATAGGCCGACAATCATTGCAGAGTGTTTCAAAAAACTGGACAACCTTAATCGTTACAAAATGTACGAGTTGTTTGAAAAAATGGATTTTGAGTTATTCAAATTGGATGAGTTCGATGCAAATACTAAAGCTCAAAAATTAGTCTGTAAAGAAGATATGAATAAATGGAAACATTTTGATTTTTGCGCAATTCCAAAAGAAAATGGAGAAAACATACATAATTAAATAGGCGACTGTGATCATTAACTTTTTTATAATAACTTGTCCTGACCGTAAAAAACTATAAATTTAAAGTTAATAATAGTAGTATAATCTTAAACTTAAATAATGGAATACTTTACATTCAGTGGAATATATTAATATAGCGGGACAGCAATCTTTATCTTATGCTGTTAATCGTGCTGTTGAGGTCTTACATTTTGGTGGGATTATCCTGTACCCAACTGATACTTTATATGGTTTGGGAATTGATGTTACAAATGAGAATGCCGTAAAAAGACTTTATAGTTTGAAAGGTCGTTCAAAGGAAAAACCGGTATCTTTACTGGTTGGTTCTGTAAAGCAAATAAAATGTTTGTTACATTTTATGCCGGAATCGGTCGAAGTTGTTTTACAAAAACTGTTTCCGGGGAAAATCACAGCGTTGCTCAAAAACAATCTGAAAGAAAAAATCGATATTTTTGAATATCTGGAAAAAGTACCGGTAAAAGTTGGGTTTCGTATTCCACAAAATTCATTCTGCAGTTTACTGAGTCAGCGAATGGAGAGTCCCATATCAACCACCAGCGCCAATATTAGTGGGGAGAGAGATATTGTGGATGTGGTCAATCTACCGGATACGTTAAAAGATCAATTAGATTTAATTATTGACGCCGGGGGTGCAGAAGATGTGAAGGGTTCTACCATTATTGATTTTACGGAAAAGCCGTATAGAATAGTTCGCGATGGCTCACAAAATATTGATGATTTAAAGAAAATACTTTCAGATGGAAACTTTAGTTCCGGAAAATAGTAATAGGTTTATTTTGTATTATTACTTTAACCGGGTTAGTAAGAAGAACACACCAAGAAGGTTTTTGATTTTGGTAAAGAACCGAATGATTTATTGCTTACAACGCAAGAGATAGTTGTAGAAATGCACTTAGTTATTTTTACTAAATCTATCGGACAATTTTTTAAATGAAAAGAAATAAAAGTTAAATAACATTATTGTTATCGTTGGTAATAGCAAAAAATAAAGGAGATTGATTGATTTATGTATAATTTTTTCAAAAAACTATTTAAAAAAAAAGAAAAATATGTACCACAAAAAGCTGATATCGCGAAGAATCTTATTGAAGCAAAGGATATTTTAAATAGTATAAATATTAAAAGTTGGTTGAATAATGGATCATTGCTTGGTTATGCCAGGGAGGGAGACATAATTGCACACGACCATGATGGTGATTTAGGGGTGTTTATAGAAAATTATTCAGATGAAATAATACCAGAATTTATAAAAAATGGATGGACACTGCGTTATGTATGGGGCACGAAAGATAGTGGCCTTGAACTTACTTTTATCAAGAATCAGGTTGATGTTGATCTGTTTTTCTTTTACCATGAAGGAGAGAGGTGTTGGAGTGGTTCGTGGTATAGAAGAGATAAAACAAAAAACTACTATTTTCATAAATATTATTATGACTATTTTGAATTAAAAGAGGTGGAATTCTTGAATTCAAATTTCCTTGTTCCTGTTAATGCTGAGAAATATTTAGCAGGGCAGTATGGACCTGATTGGAAGATACCAAAAAGAATCTGGGATGGAAGATTGGGACCTTTGAATGTAGTAGAAACAGATTTCTATCTGAAATTTAATAAAAAAAGAGTGGTGCGTTGAAAGAAATACATCGAATATCTGTAATTTTATCATCATATAATCGTCCTGACATGCTGAGGAAGACCTTGTTATCCCTAACCATGCAGACGGTACTTCCTTATGAAGTAATTATTACGGATGATGGCTCAAAGGTAGATATTCCAATAAGCCTGAAAGATATTACAAGTAAGTTGAAATATAAATTAAAATTTATTTGGCAACCAGACCAGGGTTTCCGCTTATCAAAATCAAGGAATAATGCCATACGTGAGATCAGCGGAGATTATGTCATTTTTTCTGATCAGGATATTATCCATACGCGCGGGTATATTGAAGTGTTTGCAAAAAACATGAAGGTTAATGAATTTTTAACAGCTTTTCCGGTATTATTATCAAAAGAGCAGAGCGATAAGGTGAATGAAAAAAGTATAATCAGCGGTGAATATTTGGATATTATTACAAAAGGTCAAGTAAAAATAATTCGCAAACAATACATTAGGGACTCATTTTATTATTATCAGAGAAAATTAATCCTAAAAAATGATCACCGGCCAAAAGTACGTGGCGGATATTTTGGAGTACATAAAAAGCATATTATTGAAGTTAATGGCTTTGATGAGAATTATGTAGGATGGGGTTGGGAGGATGATGATTTTAACCATCGTCTTTATAAAAGTAGTGTGATTGGGCATACAGTCTTTAAAGATCAATTCCCTATTCATCTTTATCATCCTGAAAACCATGATTTGGCCGGTAATAGTGCTAATACGGAATATTACAATAAACGCGTTAGAAAAATAAATAACGGTGATATCAGGGCGGTTGTGGGATTGGATGAGTCTGAGCCTGACAAAACACTTAAAATAATAGAACTAAATTGACAATGAGAAAATTATCGGTTGTAATTGTTGTAAAGAATGAAGAGAAAAATGTTTTACGCTGTTTAGAATCGGTACAATGGGCAGATGAGATTATTGTTGTTGATTCCGGCTCTACAGATAATACTATTAATATCTGTGAGGATTTCGGAGTTAAACTAATTCGAACGAAATGGCAGGGATTTGGAAAAACCAAAGCATTTGCTTTCTCTAAAGCAAAATATGACTGGATTCTATCCATTGATGCGGATGAGGTTGTTTCGGAAACGCTAAAGAAAGATATCCTTTCCATATTACAAAAAGAGGAACAAGCAGCAGGTTATTAAATCCGTTTTGAAGTCTATTATCTTGGCAAAAAGATACATTTTTCAGGTTTACGCAATGAATATCATTTACGCTTGTTTGACCGCCGAAAAGGTGGTGTTACACAATCAAATATTCACGAAGGCATAAATATATCGGGTGATGTTGGGGTTTTAACTTCTCCTATATCTCACTATTCTATCTCACAGATATCCGTTCATTTAGATAAAATTAAAAGTTATTCAGAGCTGACAGCAAGGAAAAAGTTTGAGGCCGGCAAAAAAGTCTCACTGCCCGGTGTTGTTTTCCGCAGTTTTTTTGCCTTTATACGTAATTACCTCCTGCTTGGCGGATTTTTAGACGGGAAAATAGGATTTGTCCTCGCCCTAAACTCTGCTATATACTCCTATTTTGGCTATCTTTTTTTATGGGAAATGATTTATCAGCAGAAAAGAAAAAGTACTTAACGTAGCGGAAATTATGGTATTGACTAAAAAAACAACGATTTTACATATCGATACGGAAAAATACTGGAGGGGTGGACAGCAGCAAACGGTCTATTTGCATCAGGAATTATTGCGATTAGGTTGGCATTCCATACTACTTTGTCCGCCTGCTTCAAAAACACAACAACATTGTGCAGAAAAGCATATTCCGGTAACAACTTGCAAAATGCGAAATGACGCAGATATTATTGCCGCTTTAAAAATTTCTGGAATTGTAAAAAAGGAAAGGGTAAATATAATCGTTGCCCATACAGCTCAGGCAATAAGTCTGGCAATTCCGGCTGTAAAACGAAATAAAAACTGTAAATTAGTTGCCATACGGCGGGTTGATTTTCATGTCGGTAAAAATGCCTTAAGCCGCTGGAAGTACACCACCAATTTATTGGATAGAATTGCAGCGGTATCGGGAGCTATAAAAAACATTCTCATAAGCGACGGAATCGCCCAGGAAAAGATATCCGTAATTCATGATTGTATTGATCTACATAAATTTACCAACAGTCCATCTCCTGATGCTTTACGAGTAAAATTACAAATTCCTGAAAACAATTTCATCATCGGAACCGTTGCCGCGTTAGCCGGACATAAAGATTATCCCAATTTATTGCAAGCGGCTAAAATAGTTTTAAATTTAAAAAGAAATATAACTTTTATAGCAGTAGGCAGTGGAGGCGATGAGCAGGTTTTAAAAGAGCTGCATAAAGAATTGAACCTCGCTGATAGTTTTAAATTCGTCGGTTTTCAGGAAGATGTAGGACAATTCCTTAAATTGTTTGATCTTTTTGTGCTGCCATCCAAAACGGAGGGATTGGGCTCTTCATTGTTGGACGCTATGGCCATGGGACTACCGGTAATCGCTACAAATGCCGGCGGTATACCTGAGATTGTTGAACATAATAAAAATGGGTTGGTGGTAAAAAAGCAAAATCCCCAGGCATTGGCTGAGGCAATTATCAAAATGGCAGAAGATGAGGATTTGCGGAAAAAGTTTGCTGAAGAAGGTTTGAAAAGGGTTGAGAGATTTAGTGTTAGAAATATTGTTGAGCAGTATATTACATTATTCAAAAACCTATAATCGTCCGTTATAGATAAATGAATGCTTGATATTCTGGAATTTAATATTGGAAATTATAATGTGATTCACATTCAGATCGCAAAAAAATATCCAATAACCAATGCTCAACGCCCAATATCCAAATATTTACAGCTCATTATAAAGGTGATTTTACTGGGATTTTAATGCTATGAACTATAAAAATATTCTCGTCATTCAGACAGCATTTTTGGGTGATGTTATTTTGATTACTCCATTGATCCGCGCTGTGAAACAGATTTTTCC
>JAUVIB010000048.1 GCA_030592985.1 Calditrichaceae bacterium
AAGATGATACTACATCATTGAAACGAATTATGGAATTAATAGAGCAATTGAAAAGTAGTAAAATTAAATTTAAAAAAATTGTACTTTATGATTTTAAAAAAAATCAAGTTGAGTTCTTAACTTATATAAAGATGAATAGTTTGATTTTAGAGTGTTTAAATTCAGATTGTTATTTATCAAAAGATATTAGAGAAAAAATTATTAACAATATACTAAGATTTATGTGATAAAAAACATCCTGACAAAAGTATGCAAGGGAATTTAAACGCGTCCTGTTCTTACGCACTTGTCTTAATCCGAGTAAGTTATTTTAGCTCACAAAAGTTACCGGCCGCTATGCGTTTAAATCCCCTGATATTCAGCCGTTAGCAATTGTAAAATATAGGAGAAATATTGATGGTATATTGCATAAGACGAATTACTAAAGATCATTCAACTGACTGGGAATTAATCGAAGAAGCAAATACTCCTTTAGAACTTGCAATTAAATTCTCTGAATTGAATAATTTGAAACGTGGAACAACTTTACTATTGGTTGAAAATAAATCTTTTTCAGCTAAAAAGTTTCATTTCACGGTTATAGATACTGAACCATATAAAATTAAAAGTGGTATTATAAAACCGAAAAATGATGAAGATAAGCCATCCGAAGATTCTCTTAATCATGAGCAACAAGAAGATACAAGTATTGATATACAACAATCCTATCAATTTAGGACTCTACTTAGTTATGGCAAATTTATTTCTGGCTTTGGAAGGATTATTGGTATTTTAGGAGTTATTGCCATTATATGGGGGATAATTAGTGGTGAAGAAGCAGGATTTGGTATTGCTGTTGGCGCACTTTTTTTAGTTGTAATTGGAGTCGTAATGGTTGTAAACGGACAGTTGATGTCGTGTTTTGTATCAATTGAAAAAAATACGAGAACAACCTGTGAATTACTTAAACGAATAAAATAAAGTTAAAATCTCGAATATCATAAAGATTGTAATATTCAAAATAATCCTATAATAGTTGTTATTTTTATATTTTACGAAAAGTTGGTTATTATTAGCAAATAAATGGTTTTTATTTTAAACTTGGCACATTATTGTCAAAGTCCAAGTTAATTCCCCACCCTATAGCAAAATAGGTCCATTACTATTCCCCACCTATTTGTGAAAAAGGGTCATCTTTATTCCCCACTTTATCCATAACAAAAAATTTGCTATATCTCCATTTTGTACTATTAATCAATTTGGAGGAACTATGGCCTATAAGGAGATTTTATTTATGGATATCTATGAAATTATTCGTCGCTGGCATGCGGAACAAAGTATTAGTCATATTGCTAATTCACTTGGCTACGATCGTAAAACGGTTCGTAGCTATGTAAAGGATGCAATAGATAACGGGATATCTCAACAAGAGCAACTACCGCCCAAAGATAAGATTTTGAAATTACTATCCTGCAGCGTAAAACAAATCAGACGCAAACAACCGGTTAGTAATATCTTACAAGATTATAAAGATGAAATTATCGAATTGATTAATAATTCATCGAATCCTTTAAAAGCAAAAAGCGCTTTTGAGGTTATCCAATTAAGACATCAATTGTATAATGTAAGTTACAGTACTTTTAAACGTTTTTTTAATAAACATTGTCGTTTAGAGACAAAAAAGTATAACAGAACACTCCCCATAACTTGCCGTATAGAAACACCTGCCGGTCAACTTGTTCAAATAGATTACGCAAAAATGGGTTTAATATATGATAAAGAACTAAAGAGAAAAAGAACGGTTTATTCCTTTATTGCAACTCTTGCCTACAGTCGTCATAAATTTATAGACTTTGTATACAGGCAGGACGAACAAAGCTTTGTAAGATCAAATGTTAAAATGTTCGAGCATTTTGGTGGTACAACACAAATTATATCCATAGATAATCTCAAAAGCGGAGTTGTAAAACCGGATTTATATGATCCGAAAATAAATCGATTATATAGTGAATTTGCAGAGCATTCTGATGTTTTTATTGATCCGTGTCGTGTTCGCAGCCCTAAAGACAAAGGTAAAGTTGAAAGAGATGTACAAACCATAAGAGAACAGTTTAGAAAATTAATAGCGCTTCATCCGAATTTAGACATCCAAACAGCTAACCACTTGATAAACCAATGGATAAAAGAAGTTTATGGAACAAAAGAGCACGGTAGCAGCGGATTGAAACCGTATGAATCATTTATACAAAATGAAAAGAAAGCCTTAAGAGAGCTTCCGTTTAAACCTTTTGAGCTTGGTGAATGGAAAAGAGCTAAAGTACATCCCGACTGTTTTATTCAATATAAAAAACAATATTATTCGGTACCTTATAAATATTCGGGTAAAAATATATGGATAAGGGCAACGGATAAAATCGTATCGATTTATTATAATGATGAAATTATAAAACAACATCTGCGAACGGAAAGTAAACGCCATACTGATTTTAACGATTTTCCGGAAAGAATAAAGGTTTCGGTAAATCCGGAAGTTTTTGAAAATATCATCTTAAAAGCAAATGGGGTTGGTCATTATTATAAAAAAATGATTGAAAAAACGCTTAAAATTCACGCCTGGATGAGATTACGGCGCGCTCAGGGATTTATAGCTTTGAAAGAGAAATATCCTTATAAACAATTAGAAAAAGCGGCAAAATATGTTATTGAAAAAGATATAGATATTACGCCTAAAGAATTTGAATATCTTATATCCAATATAAATGACTATGATAGTAGTGAGCGTATCCCGATGAGCGCCACTACAAAAAGTTTTCTTAGAGATAATCAATACTATAACACAAAACAATGAAAGGAGCATGTAATGGAACACATTATGGATATCAAAAATCAGCTTATGCGGCTAAAAATGAGCGGAATGCTTGACACGGTTGAATTAAGGCTGTCTCAAGCGCAAAACAGCGAACTTTCTTATAGCGAATTACTTACCTTGCTTTTAAATGATGAGATAGAAAAAAGACAAAGCAGAAAGCTCAAAACTTTAATACGTAAAGCAGGTATTGGTAATCAACAGACGCTTGAAAATTTTGATTTTAAATTTAATCGCAGTATTAATGCTGCACAGATTAGAGAACTGGCTACCGGTCGTTTTATAAGTAAAGGAGAAAATATCTTTTTTATCGGACCAACCGGTACGGGAAAAACACATTTAACCAAAGCTATTTGTCATCACGCTTGTCGTATGAATCTTAACGTATTATATTATCGCTTTTATGAACTTTTTAACTTCCTCAAAGAAGCGGACCTGAAAAATCAAATCACTGCAATGATGCGTCAAATAAACAGAGCCTCAATATTGGCAATAGATGATTTTGCTTTTAATAAAATCGACCAAATATCGGCGGAATTATTATATGCTATTGTTGACTCGAGATATAGACAAAACGCGTTGATAATTACAAGTAATCGCGCTATAGAAGATTGGATAGAAATCTTTCCTGATCCGGTAATGGGAAACGCTATTATGGACAGATTAGCACATAGCGCTCATCAAATAATTATAAAAGGTGATTCTTATCGTACAAAATTCAAACCTAAAAAGAATCAAAATGCTTGATGTGGTAATTATATTTTCCTATTTTAAAAAGAGTAAAATGAAAAACGCTAAGTTAATAAAAATATGCTGAAATGATAAGCGGTTAAAGTGGGGAATTACGATGGCCCTAACATGGGGAATTAACTTGGACCCTGACACCAATATCCCCATTTAAAGATATTGATCCATTATTTATCGGCAAGTTGAGCGTGTCTACGGTGATTTTATCGTTCAAAAATTTAATGGAAACGATACCATTCTTTATGGGAGCATTAATATAATCTTGTTTAAATTTGAGAGACTTAATAAGTAAATCTCCATAAATATTCGGGTCTTTTATATCACCATTAAGTTGTATTGAACTGTTCAGTTCTCCGTCTAAATCATGTAGTTGGGGTATAAACGGCCGTATGAAAGATAAGTTAAAATCTATAATTGATGCATCTATCCGAATACTGTCATATGTTGAGTAACCACTAATTTTGACGATTTCTTTGTTTGGCATAGATGATGTGATATCAACCAGTAGCTTTTCTCCAATAATATCAATTTTACCATGAGTCATTAGAGGAACAGAATTACTTATAAATGCGATTGAGTCTATTTTAATTAATGTATCTGAAATTAAAATACTTGTATTGATATCATCAAATAATATATCATTGTCATCATATATGATCTTGCTTCCTTTAATTATAAAGAATCCGTCAAGATTTGGCTTTGATAATGTACCATTCCAGGAAAGGTCATGCGTGCTTATACCTGATAGGGTGTAATCAGAAGGAAGAAACGGATTGAAAATTTCCAGGTCAATATCTTTAGCGGTAATATTTCCGGAAGTATGACTAATATTGAAATGATTATTTGACGAATCACTGAAGTTAAAAGTCATATGTGAGGTCGAAGATTCATCTAACAAGAAAAGTTGTAAAGTATCAATACTTAATTTGTTGTTATGGAAAGTTGATGTTCCCCACGCTGAATCAACATAGACCGTATTATGAAATGATGGCTTTATGGCTGTGAAGTAAAATTTGCCTACTGGATTTTTCATGTTACTATCTGTCTTTACATCTAAATTAAAACTAAACAAGCCGCTCCATTTTGGAATGTCAGGTATAAAGGGTAACACATCCTGAATAAATATTTCATTTCCATTAACATTAAATAACCATATTGAATCTTTCAATGCCATTGAAGTCTTTATTTTATGTTTAGACTGTTTAAATGATATTTCAATATCTGATTGTTTTGTTTTTAAATTCACAAGACCATCAATTGAAATAATGTTATTGTTTTTATGAATAGAAAGGGTATCTATGGTAATGATTGAATTATTTAAGTTAATTTCTGTATAAATGCTATCTAAGTGGTATTTTTTATAAGTAGTATTCTTTCCCTCGATTATTATTTTCCCATTTAAATTGTTGAAACTTCCTTTAACTTGTGCTTCATATTTAATTATAGTACTAAAGTCAGTAAGATTAAAAGGATTAAGTAGCGTATCATATGATGTAAAATAGGAATCTTCAATAGTTAATGATGAATTAGAATATAGAATATCCACAGAAGCAGTATCAAGAGGGAAATTGTTATACTCTAACGATTTCACATGTATACTTGTAAATATATCAGGCCATTTGAATGAGCCGTTTAATTGAACTTTTCCCTTAATATTTGGTATTTCTATCTGCTCTATAATAGATTCGAGGGAATGAATAACACCGTAATAAACTCCTGAGGCAGAAGGTCCTTTTAAATTAATATCTACTTCGATACTATCATAAATGCCATGATCTATTTTTATTTTTCCTACGCCGTTATTTATGTTAATGGCCGTTTCTAAATAATCTTGATCATTATTTAAATTTTGTAGATTTATATCTTATTTGATATTAATTTGTTTTAAATTTATAAGTTTCCCACTGGATTCAAAATAGCCATTTAGAGATCCATTTAAAAGAGGAATAGTATTGTAGTTGGATGGTATAATTTTTTTCACTTTAATATTGTTCATATTTAAACTGAGCTCATAGGATTTATTCCTATTTAAATCAATGTAACCCTTAATGTTTACCCTTCCACCCAATATTTCTAAATTTATCTGTGGGAAAAGAATACGGTCTTTTTGTATATTAATCGTAATCAAACTTGCTGAAATAGGAATTGTGGAAATATTTATTGCAGAAATTGATGATGAGATAGTGAGATTTGAAATGTCTCCGTTTAGAGTTACGTCGAAAATTGTTTGATCGTTTTTATTTAAATAAGTTAGTGCTGCAGTATCTAAAATACTTTTTATTGTATTATATGGTGATCCGTTTCCATGGAAAGAGCCGTTTAAAGTTATAGGGTTGTTTGCAATCCCAATGTCAAGTTTTCCTGAAAGGTTGAGCTTTGGCATATGTAGTACAACTGTATCAATAATAATGGAGGATGAATTAATCTCAGCTTTTATTTTGATGGAATCACTTATTAACGGCTCATTATAATAATCAAAACAAAGAGAATGTAAAGTGACATCTAATTTGAAAATATTGTTCACCAGAGACATATTAGCGGATAAATTATGACCGATAATATTTATTGGAATAGAACGATCATCATACCTGAATTTTGAATCGTTGATGGATAAGTTTTCAATTGCAACATACTGGGAAGAAGAGGTGGTATCCATTTTGCTATTTTCTGTGTTAAGTAAACTTAATTGGAAAACACCGGATGAATCACGTCTAATATTAATCTTAAGTCCATCAACTTTGATGGATTTAAAAATTAGTTTACCGTTTAAAAGAGAAAGGAGAGAATAATCTATTACCGCATTTTCAAAATAAATGAGTGTATCTGCATTCTTTTTCAGATAAAAATTGTCAATATCAATATGGGAAAATAGATTTGAATGTATACCGCTGATTTCAACTCTACCGTTTAGTTCATTATTTAGCATGTCAGAGGTATATTGTGTTATTATCTTTTGTCCTGTAGATGAATATAGGAAAAGAATAAATATAAAATAAGAGGTAATAATTAGTATGAAAAAATATCCGAATATTTTAAGAATGGTTTTCATCGTGTTCATATACTTAAAACTTATATTTATCTTACTTTTTTATCACTGTATCTGTTATTAATAATATGAATGACCAGTAAAATTAATTTTGGTCTTGCCAAAGGCATCCCTGCAGGAAAAGTTCGAATATGATGTAAATATTGTACCCCGAGATGAAGCACGGGGCTATTCAGAACAAATTTGCGAGAACTTATGACCTGAATACCCACTATCTTCAGATAGTGGGTTAAATTTCATATATATTTTGGGCTTTAGTCCAAAATATATTGATTATTATCTCAACCGGTCATTCATATTACTAATATACTGATATATTAAAATAAAAAAAGTCCGGATAAACTATTAGCCGGACAATAAATTGAAAAATCATTTAAACAAAAAAATATATTAACGACGCAAAAGATCAAAAGCAAAACCAAGTGTTAAGCGGTAATCATTACTTGAGTAGTTACCTTTATAGGCGTTTCCGTTAATTTCATCTTCAACAGTATAATTTGTTACAGCATATTCAAATCCAAAATCGAGAGAAAAATTTTGAAAAGGGAAGCTTAATCCTGCTGTATATACCTCATCGGCATTTAATGCGTCGTTTGATTCACTATTCATATAGTAACCGAATCTTAGGGGATATCGTTTCTTGCCGCCGGCCATTTTGTACTCCAAACCAAAATGTAAAGAATAAATATCATCCGCATTGGAGTCTTCATTATCAATTTTTATTTTTGCAAGCGGTTGTGGTCTGTAATCGAAAGCAAAGATAAGGTTTTTTGTTGCAGTAAAAGCAATTCCGATTGTATAAAATATTGGAATGTCCAGATTCTTTGTTATAGAATCACCCTTTGCTTCAAGAGAGTGGGGCAGATTAATATTGGCTCCAATCGTCAAATTATCCAATGGTTTTAATAAAACACCAAAATCTATACCAAAGCCATTATAATCGTTTTTGTAACTGGTAGATTTATCGAATTTAGTTTCACCATTTAATGTATACGTCGTATAACTATTTTCAGAGCCGGTATAGAGGTTTAAAGTTGTTCCCAATGATAGCATTTTATGAAGTTTAAATCCACCCGATAGAGCGAAAGCTCCCACACCACCTCCACTGGTATTATTGGTAATTAGTTCACCGGTTGGATCACCGAAAATGGAGCCTTTCAATGTATTTACCTCATTGCGGGAAAAATCATGAATTCTGCGGTATGCAATGCCAACAGTCGTCTTTACTTTGCGAAAGTTTAAAGGGTAGGTTAAGCCAACATAGTTAATTTGTGAATAGATATCTGTACTAATATCCCATGAATCAATACCGAATTCGTGGAAACCGCTAATATCAGTTGAGCTTTTTCCAAATCTGCCAACAACAGCAGCTTGAGCGTATTTTTTACTTGTAAGACCCGCTGAATTCCACGATATTGCGGTCGCATCTTCGGCAATTGCCGTATATGCATTTCCCATACCAACAGACCTAGCACCATTGCCATTGAAAAAGAAATTGGTAAAATTTTGGGGAAAAGCGAATTTGACAATGATAATTGTTAATATTAGAAAATACTTAAATTTATTAAATATCATGAATCCTCCCTAAACATGTACATTAGAAGACAGAATAAGTTAAACCAACAGCAATAAACTGTCTTATTTCTCTTTTATTTGAAATGTTTTTATCATAAGCTATGTCAAAAGAAAAGCTTACGGAAATGTATTTCATGAGTTCGGCAACAAAAAGGTTGTTCCAACGAACATCAACTTCATCAATAGCGCTAAAATCTGAAAAAAGTTGCAGCATAGATATTAAAGCTATTTTATCGGTGAATTTTATTTGTAAATCAGTGACCGATTCAGCGCCAAATTTATTATCTATTTTTTCAATTTCATTTGTACTTTCATCATCCGAAAAAGAATTAAAATTTCTTGTAATAGTTTGTTTTAAAGCTGCTCCAAGCCGAGTTCTAAATGTTTCCCCATTATTATAGCCGATACCGATACTTTCGGTTAGAAATGCCGGATCCCAGAAGTCTGAAAGCGCTGTTTTTGTACTATCTGTATATTCATACCCTTTTCTAAACTGAGTTAATCCGGTTGCAGAGATATAGGGATTTACATGTATGCCAACTTTATAGGTATATACACTCTCTAACCGTATTTCATCAGATGCTTTTTTGGATTCTTCCGAACCTACCTGTGTATCTCCGTACAATAAATAACCCTTATTTAGCCAATTATATTTTTCTTCATTTTTCTCAAACTGAGCCCTTAGTTCAGCTTGCCATGTCCAGGTATTTTCACCGCCCTTGGACCAGTTATCGAACTTGCTTTGTGAATAATTGATCGTAATGATGGATTCTTTTATCCAGCCGTACACGGGCTCTTTTTCTTTTTTGTCTTCAGCAAAAACGATTACGACGTTGATAAATAACATAAGGGTAAGAGTAAATAACATTTTTTTCATTTTAACAATTCCTATTTAATTCTTATAATTATGCAGCTGTATTACATTTGGTTTAGATTAGCCATCCGGCAAGTGACCATGTTAATTTAAGTAATATTTAATAATATTTTTATTGATTCGGGCAATCTGCTCAAAGAACATGGTTCCGTTAAATTACTGCAATAAATTATTTATTTTACCCAAATTTGAGCGACAACAAAATGCTTCAACGACTAACCAATCAATAATCTGCCGGTCATAACGATGCCAAAAAAGTACCAAATCAGAATCTGTTAGACAGTATTATCCCGGAGGCCACATTAAACGTCTGCCGCTCAAAAGATGTAAATGAACATGAAAAATGCTCTGTCCGCTGTCTCTTCCTTCATTTAAAACAAGACGAAACCCTTTTTCGTCTAATTTTAATCGTTTCGCAACGTCTATCGCGACCTTAAACAGTTTGCACATGAGATAATCGTCTGATTTACTAAAATCAGAAAGTTTGTCAATATGTTTTTTTGGAACTATTAAAAGATGGGTTGGCGCCTGAGGATTAATATCCCAAAAAACAGCAAGATCTTCATCTTCATATTCAATTTTGCTTGTTTTTCTTTTTGAAAGAATTTGACAAAAGACACAATCTTCTCTTTCCAATTTATTCTCCTTATTTATTACGATAAAACTGAATTGTAGCAGCTCCTCCAATAGCAGCTGTCTCGGTACGAAGGCGTGTGTTCCCAAGGGAAATGAGTTGAAAATCATTTTCTTTTAGTAAATTGCCTTCATTATCGGAAAATCCGCCTTCCGGTCCGACAGTGAAAATAATTGAGTTCTCTAATTTATCCAAATTTGCAAGATAACCGCTAATGGGTTTATCTTTTGCAGTGAATGCGACAATCCTTTTTTTATATTTATTCGAAAAATCCAAAAATTCGTTAAATGTATCTAATATAATGATTTTCGGTAAAAATAACTGTAATGATTGTTTCATTGCCTGTCTTAAAATTTTTTCAAAACGTTTAGAATTATTTGAAAAATGGTTGCAAAATTGAGATTTAAAAAGGATGAACTCATTAATCCCTAACTCTGTACCTTTTTCTAAAATATATTCCAGACGATTTAATCGAATAAATCCGATTGCTAAAGCTAAGGGACGATTTTGAATCTTGCTCGTTGTAACGGAAATAATTTTTAGATTTAAATCCGGCTTTATTTCATCGATTATCGTATTATAAAGATTCCCTAACCCATCGGTTATGCTAACAGAATCACCTATTTTTTTCCGTAATGTTTTGAGAAGATGATTCGTTTCAAATCGATCCAGAACAATCTCATTAGTACTGATATTATTTGGTAAAGCATAAAACAAGTTCATTATTTAAGAAATATCCTAAATTTATCTCAAAAATGCAAAGTTTAATTTAGTGATTAATAAAATAAACTACCATATATTCTTAATTTTGTATAAATTAGGCATAATTAGTAACCTAATATAACTAATTTCTGTTTCACTATTACAGAAGCCATTTATATAAGATGTATATTATTGATATCTGCAAGTTTTTTAATCCGCGAAAAAACAAACAGCTATTTTATGGAGTAGAAGATGAACATAATAAAAATAAGAGATATTTCAGTTGGTGAAGGACACCCCTTGGTTTTAATCAGCGGTCCATGTGTTATTGAATCTGAAGAGATTGTATTAAAAACCGCTGAAAGTATAAAAAAAATAAGCGATAAACTTCATATTCCCTTTATTTTTAAATCATCCTATTTGAAAGATAATCGTTCCGCAGCAGATTCCTATCAAGGTATAGGTATCGATGAGGGATTAAAAATATTACAAAAAGTGAAAGATACGTTTGATATTCCGGTTCTGTCGGATATTCATAATCAGCATGACGCTAATGCTTGTGCAGAAGTTCTTGATGTAATACAGATTCCTGCTTTTCTATCAATGCAGACGTCATTATTACTAGAAGTGGCTAAAACCGGAGTCGCAATTAATGTTAAAAAGGGACAGTTTTTAGCGGCGAATGATATGCAGACAGCTATCAACAAAATTAGCGGTGAAGGAAATAATAAAATAATGTTAACCGATAGGGGTACCTTTTTCGGATATCATAATTTGGTATTAGATATGCGCAATTTGAAAGTTATGAGGGATTTGGGTTATCCGGTTATTTTAGATCCGACACATTCTATCCGAAAATATGGAGTTAGCAGCAGCGATCGGCGAGGCGGGGCAAAGGAATTTATTTTTCCTCTTTCCCGGGCAGGAGTTGCAGCTGGCGTTGATGGGATATTTATTGAAACCCATCCTGATTGTAACAATGCTTTATGTGATGCTGCCAGTATGCTGCCTTTGCAAAAATTAGAAGAACTGCTTATACAAATGAAAGATATTGACGAAATGGTTAAGCCACATTTGAAGAATGATGAAATAGGTCTTTATGATTATTAATAATGGGCTAATAATGCAGTTGAATATTTTGGGTCATACCCTTGTCCGGTTTAAAAATTATTTCTGCCAAAAGCAGGTTATTAAATTTGAATTTACAAAGTTGTCATCCCTAAAATAGGAGAGACTATGTCTAAATCTGAATTGAATTGGAAATTTCCCACTACCTTCTGGACAGCCAATATTATTGAATTATTCGAACGGGCCGCCTACTATGGAATGTTTATCGTTTTAACCCTGTTTTTAACAAGGATTGTTGGTTTCACTGATATTGAAACCGGGTGGGTCGTCGCCTTTTTCGCCTCTTTCCTATACTTAGCGCCAACCTTTACAGGTGCGCTGGCTGATAAAATGGGATTTCGTAATGCCTTGGCCTTGGCATTTGCATTATTGACGGGCGGATATTTTTTACTCGGTTTTATCACTACAAAATTTTCCGCGATCTTGGCATTATTTATCATCATGGTTGGTGGTTCATTTGTAAAACCCATTATTTCCGGAACGGTAGCTAAAGCATCCGATGAAAAACATCGTGCCCGTGCTTTTTCCATATTTTATATGATGGTGAATATTGGCGCTTTTACCGGAAAATCCTTTGCTAAACCGCTTAGAACGGAATTAGGTTTGGAATATATCAATTATTATGCAGCTTTTATGGCTTTCATAGCATTTTTAATCGTCGTTTTTTTATATAAAGATATAGATAAACAGGGACGAGGGAAAAGTTTGAAGGAATCTATAAATGGATTATTAACAGTGCTAAAGAATTTCCGATTTATGGCAATTATACTAATTGTAGCCGGTTTTTGGGCCATCCAGGGGCAGTTGTATGCAACTATGCCGAAATATACCCTTCGGTTGGTGGGAGAGGCGGCGGCGCCTGAGTGGCTTGCCAATATTAACCCTTTAACCGTTGTTTTGCTTGTGATTCCGATTACCTATCTTGTGAGGAAAATAACCCCGATTAATTCCATTGGCCTGGGATTAATGATTATTCCTTTTTCAGCGCTGGCCATTGCCTTGAGTCCGATTTTGCAGGCTTCCACCGGTGATTCTGTTTCAATTTTCGGTCTTTTTGCACTACATCCTATTACAATCGCATTAATCGTTGGCATATCGCTGCAGGGTGTTGCCGAATGTTTTCTATCACCGCGCTTTCTTGAGTATGCGTCTAATCAGGCGCCCAAAGGAGAAGAGGGGTTATACATGGGGTATTCTCATTTAACCACCTTTTTCGCATGGCTTTTCGGGTTTATCGCAAGCGGGTATCTTTTAGATGAATACTGTCCGAATCCTAATACACTGACGCCGGATCAGATGGTACATGCTTATGATCATGCCCATTATATCTGGTACTATTTTGCGGGTATCGGATTCTGCGCTTTAGGAGCTCTGCTTATATTTAAATTTATAACGGATCGTATTGACAGAAAACTAGTTACAAAGAGTTGAAAAGGCGTTCAGGGTTCAGTGTAAAGTTTTCAATGACTGACCGCTGATGGCTCATAGTTAAATTAATGATATAAAACAAGAATTTGGAGAGTTTACGGTGAAGTCCAAAATGAGTAAAATAAAAATGATTTTAATGGATGTGGACGGTGTTTTAACAGACGGATCAATTGTTTTTGGATCAGATGACCTCGAAATTAAATCATTCAATGTTCAGGATGGTCTGGGAGTTACATTAGCTCGTCTTGGTGGCCTAAAAACGGGAATTATTACGG
>JAUVIB010000466.1 GCA_030592985.1 Calditrichaceae bacterium
AAGACTTCAACGTATTCAGATCATTTTCATTATAAGCATAACTTGTTTTTTTAGCAGAATACAGAACGCCAATGACAAAGTCGTCACGGAAAAGTGGCACGGCTAAAATGGATTTCCATTTCACATCCAGCATTTTTAAGTGAACGGTTCTTTCATCAGATGAAACATTATGTACCAGCGCCGGCTCCTTTGTATCAATGACCCAATTCCCCAGGCAACAAGCTTCCGGTTGCTCAAGTGTCAAGCGGTCAATATCCGATAGATGAACCGACGACACTATTGGCAAATTTTCCAATTCTTTATCCTGAAGCATTAACCAGCATGCGTCCGATTCAGTCAACATGCATGCATATTCAACGACAAAATCAAAAACCTGGCCGGTATTTTCCTTCAAACTTATCATCTGACTGATATTGGATATCGCCAATATTTCCTGACTGACCCGATCATAAAGCGACGCAGTCGGCAGCCGAAACAATAGTCCCAAAAACGACACGATCACATAAACATTTATGAAAGCAAATGACGATAAAGCAAACCCCTTAACTGTTGTGCTAAATGCATAAACCGGAAGCAGCAAGTGAGACATAATCAGATAAATTCCAATTGGCAATACAACAATGCACAGAATAAATCCCAGGTATTTTTCTTTTTTATTTAAGATGTCAATCCAGGGTTTATGAAAGCTGATCAATAGCGTTACAATGATCATTAACGCACCGAAAATCCAAATGATCGATGAAAAACCGCTTTGCAAGATCGTGATCTGTTCAAAAGAGTAGCGATCTTCAATAAAGTTTAACATTAATGAAAATATTAGAAATAACCAGATCAGACATCTCATCTCAAAATTCGAAAACTTACCGGGTCTATAATTCAATAATTCCTTAATCGATAATAGGATTAGAATTAGTATGGATATCGTAATAAGTGTACAAAAACACGATATGGCATTCCAGATAAGCGGGTATTCTGCAAGAAAAGGATTGTTGTCCCACAAAACTAAATAGCTTTTCAAGAATAGCTGTGGTATTAGAATAATAAGAAAAAGTGAAACGACAGATCCCCAGATAAACAGTAAGGTTTGTTTAAGGCTCAATTTTAACCTTGTAAAGATCGATTTTATTACAGGGAATAAGACCAGAAAAGCAATGATTATGGTAAGTTCCCTTTCGAACCGATATATTTTAATAAACGAAGGAACGTGATAGAAAGTTGTGTCAACAAAAAGGATAAACAGCAACAGGATAAGGCTGAGTAACGTTAAAAATGTTGTTTTAATATAGTATTTCATCCGATTGATACAGTGCCGGCTGTTTTTTACGCCCTGCTGCTCACCTCTGCTCCCTCAAAGAGAAGAAAATATTTCCATTCATTATTCCGATTACAACAATTGTTTTTTACATAAATCCATGAGCTTATACTTAGCCTTTAATTTAGTAATTTTTTTAAATTAATCACTAAAATGAGAGGACAAACAAATTTTGTAAGATAATGAGTTGCGTTAGATGGGATTATTATCCGGATCAAGTGTGATAATAGTGGGTTTCCAGGATGCCACCTCTGATTCAGGTATATGAGTATAGGCAATAATGATAACGATGTCGCCTTTATGAGCCAACCGCGCCGCTGCGCCTTTAATACAGATATCCCGTTTACCCCGTTCACCTTCTATTACGTAAGTTTCAAAGCGCGCTCCGTTGTTCAGGTTTAAAACCTGAACTTTTTCATAAACATGCATACCGACAGCCTCAATGAGGTCCCTGTCATTAGCTATGCTGCCTTCGTAATCCAGTTCTGTTTCGGTAACCGTTGCCCGGTGGAGTTTGGATTTTAAGACTGTTATTAAATTCATAAATATTTCCTTAATCATCACTATTCGTATTCAAATTTAAAGCTATTTGAATAGCTTTCCAACATTCACGTTACAGAAAATATTTAAAAATTAACATTTGAGATTCTTCCTGTAATACTCTATCTTTGGGAAAGTAAAATCATGATTACTGGTCTTATACATATCGACAGGCTTCTCTTCTATTTTGTCAACCACAAGATGGCAAATCCGTTTTTTGATTGGATGATGCCGTTTATTACGAACCAGTGGAATTGGGCAATCCCAATCCTTTTAATCTGGGCTTGCATGCTGATAATCGGCAACAAAAAAACAAGAATTGCGGCATTGCTCATTTTCCTGACAGTATCTGCCACCGATCCGATATGCGCCAGGGTATTAAAACCAACTTTTAAACGAATACGCCCATCGAGATCATTGGAAGACGTTCGCTTATTGGTAAAAAAAGGCGGGAAATACGGATTTCCGTCCAATCACGCCGCAAATGTAACCGGCGCAATGATGATATTACTGTACTTCTTCAGAAGATATAAATATGTTTTCGCGTCAATAGCCTTACTAATTTCTTACAGTCGCGTTTATGTCGGAGTTCATTATCCATTTGATGTATGTTTCGGAATACTGATTGGAGTGTTATTTGCCGTATTTTGGATATATGTCTGGATCTTCGTTTCCAACCATTTATCAAAAAAAGAAAAATTTTATTTAACAATTACAGAAGAATAATTAGATTATCAGTAGAATATGATTAGTTAAAACAGGGATTATACATGGCAAATCATCACAGGAGAAAGAAAAAATCGTTCAGAATAACACAGGGTGTTAAGACAGGACTATATATCCTTCTGGGTATTCTTGTTTTTTATGTCTTGCTATTTAATGTATGGGATTGCAAGATTTAAACGTAATTTTCAATTCGCATACTCTCTGCTAAAAGTTCTCACCCAATTATTTTAGATAATCTACTTCTTCTCAATTTTCAAATTTTCCAACTATTTTTTTATAAATATTAGCAATTGTCTTGACAGAGATATTTATTTATTTTAAATTCCTACCAGTTTAGTAGGAATACTGAGATTTGGCAAAAAATTTATAGAAATCGCAAAAGATGCTACGAATTTCGACAAAAGGAAAATATGGAGCGCGGCTGATGTTTCAGCTGGCGCTGAACTATGGCAACGGTCCCATGTTGCTGAAAGACATCGCTGAAAAAGAAGATCTTTCCGTACGT
>JAUVIB010000285.1 GCA_030592985.1 Calditrichaceae bacterium
AATTATGGTACATCCAATATTTAAAATTAAAGCCGGATATTTGCTTCAGTTTATGGGGCTTTGTACGCTGCTGTTTGTTTTTGGCTGTCAATCAAAGGATACTTCAGAATCTTCAATACTGAAAAACGATCTCACAAACCAATTGGCGGCAGGTTCAGATGTTGATGGTATCGCAGAGCATTTATTTACTGTTCGAAAAAAAGCCGGTGAAACGCGTGCTCTGGCGCTCCACTACTCTGATATGGATCGTGAAACAGGGTATCAAATCCAAATGACTTTGCTATCTAAATTTGAGCAACAAGGAGATAAACTGGCGGGCTGGAAAATGGGCGGCACACGGATTAGCGATCCAACGAAAGAGCCGGATCCCATTTTCGGATTTATTTTAGAATCAGATAAAATTGTCTCAGAAAGTGTGCTTGATAAAAAAAACTTTTCAGAGGGTTCGCCTTTGGTGGAAGCTGAAATAGGTTTTTTAATTAAAAATGACCTGCCTGGTCCTAAAATTACCCGGGAAGAGTTAGTTAATGCCATCACCGGTATCGGCGGTGCGAGTGAGTTGATTTCAATCCGCGTGCGGGATGCGAAAGGTGGGATAAGCGCGCCCGGTCAAACCGGTATTGCGGACGGTCTATCTCACGGTGGATTTATTATGCCATCGAAATTATTTCCACTGGAATCGGTTGATTTGAGTACAGAGGAGGCAAGGGTGGAAATCAACGGGGAAGTGAAGGTAAAAGGTAAAGCAGCGGAGTTGCTAATGGTTGACGCCGTGTTGTTTCTGGCCAACGAATTGCCAAAGTACGGGCGTTTTTTACGGGCCGGAAATTTTGTCATCACCGGTTCTGTATTAACGCCGCCACAAATAAAATCGGGAGATCGTGCGCTCATTATTTTTTCATCTTTTGATACAGTATCCATAGCGCTAAAATAGAAATTTATAAGAACTGGTAAAAACGTTTATGTACTATGTTAGCCCCATAAGTAATGAGGAAATACAATGTATAAATTAAAATTTGGAATAATAATTTTTGCAGTACTAATATTTCTATTGAACTGTACTGATGATGGACCCTATTTTGGAGAATTTTACGAAAAAAGTTATACGGATAGTATTACAGTTGTTATGAATACTGATACAATTAAAATCATAATTGAACAGTTCGGAGTAAGCAGTCAAGTGCAAGAATATATTCCCTGTGATACTATAAATAATATTTCCTTAATTGATACAATAAAACTTATTCTAAATGTAAAATTTGGAACTTATTCACCCAATCCAGATCTTTATACGGATATAATTATTTCAAATGATACACTTTACATATGGTATGCATCAAGAGAAAAACCAGTGTCTACAATACTATATAAACCAAGTTCAACTAAAAATATAAGTGGAATCCAAACAAGTCCAAAATTAGATTATTATAATATTGAAAATGTGATTATAAAGAAATCGCCAATTAAGATAATTGAATTTAAAAGTAAATTATACCAATAAATCGTTGGTTAACAAAGTACTACAGGGGAACACAAACGGTGCGATGATTTTAATCATGGTCTAACCCGTGGTATTGTAAATAGTTACGAAGTGATAAATCGATATTGTTTACATCCCCAGAATAACGAACGTTAGACAAGCAAGGGGTAAAAATGTCAAACATAAATCGTAGAAAGTTTTTGAGTAGTTCAATTTTTGGAACATTGACCATAGCTCTGCCCATCGCAAAAAAAGTATCCGGAAAAACCGATCAACGGCCCAATATTTTATGGATTACCAGTGAGGACAACAGCCCCTTACTCGGTTGTTACGGCGACCCCTTTGCAACAACACCTAATCTTGATAAGTTTGCATCGGAAGGGGTTTTATATGAAAATGCTTTTGCTAATATACCGGTATGCGCCCCCACCCGATCTACTATTATCACGGGTATGTATGCTTGTTCGATGGGTACCCATAATATGCGCAGCCGCAATGCCATCCCGGAATTTTTAAAAATGTACCCGGATACTTTACGTAAATCCGGTTATTACTGTACCAATCATTCCAAAACGGATTTTAATATTGCAGGGGATGACAAGAGTCATTGGGATGCGTGTAGTCAGTTTGCCCATTTTCAGAATCGCAAGCCGGATCAACCGTTTTTTTCTATATTTAATTTAACCATATCCCATGAAGGACAACTTCATAAAGGACGCAAAAAACTAAGGCATGATCCGGCTAAAGTCACCCTGCCGCCCTATCACCCGGATACACCAGAGATACGTTACGACTGGGCCCGTTACTATGACCTGGTTGAAGATATGGATTCTCAGGTTGGAGAAATCCTTAATATGCTTGATAATTCCGGGCAGGCTGAAAACACAATCGTCTTTTACTATTCTGATCACGGTGGAGTGTTAGCCCGCAGTAAGCGTTTTATTTACGAAACCGGTACCCATGTTCCGATGATTATTCGCTTTCCGGAAAAATATCAGCATCTGGCTCCGGATAAAGCAGGAACCCACACGGATCGCCTCGTCAGTTTTGTCGACCTGGCGCCCACATTGTTAAGTCTGGCGGGAATCTCAATTCCCGATTATATGCAGGGGGAGGCATTTCTTGGAAAACAGCAGAAAGCACCACGTGAGTACGCCTTTTTGTTTCGTAACCGCATGGATGAGCGTTTTGATATGATGCGCTCGGCAAGGGATAAACAATTTCAGTATATTAGAAATTATTATCCATATCGCATCTACGGACAACATCTTAATTATTTATGGAAAGCGCCAAGCACCCGTTCGTGGGAAAAGGAATTTAAAGAGGGACGGTGTAATGACGTTCAAAGTCGGTTTTGGGGTATAAAGGCACCGGAAGAATTATACGATGTGAAAAACGATCCATGGGAAATCCATAATCTGGCAGACGATCCAAAATACAAATCTATACTGGAGCGTATGCGCAATTCTACAAAAGAATGGTGTCAGGAAATTAAAGACGCCGGTTTTTTGGTGGAAGGCGAGATGATGGAACGCGCTAAAAATACGACTATCTATGAATTTGTGCACAGTGGAAAAGTTTCCATGGATGAAATCATCGAAGCGGCGGATCTGGCTTCGTCGGCGACAAAAAAAGACATATCAAAACTCGTAAAGATACTAAAGAATAATGAGAGTTTCGTGCGCTATTGGGGTGCGGTGGGTTTGCTTAAATTGGGCGTTGGAGCAAAATCAGTGCAACCCGCATTGGAAACAGCCTTACACGATTCATGCCCTGATGTGCGTATTATTGCCGCAGAAGCTTTGTGTAAATTAGGACAGGAAGAGGCGGCTCTAACTGTATTAGAACAAGAGCTGCAAGGTCCGAACCCGAAAACCATTTTAGCGGCTTTAAATGCATTGGAATACATCGGCGAACCGACGCGCAAAATTCTATCGGCTGTCAAAAAAGTACCGGCTGATTTTAATGATGATTATACAACCCGCGCTTCAGAGCATCTGCTTGCACAGTTTGAAGAGTGAGACTATTAAATATTTTTATTTAGAATTGAAGAAGCCAATTGGGATTGATTTGGTTATAAATTTTACATAATATGATCGTTTTTTAATCAAGCGGAGGTAAAGAATGAACCGCAGAAAATTTTTAGAACAAACCATCGCAGCAGCAGGAGTATTTTCAACTGTTGGTTCTGCAGGAGTTTTGTCGCAAACAAAATCCGAATATAAAAAAAGTAAAAAGGCCAAATCCGGCAGCCCGAATATTTTGTTCATTATGACGGACCAACAGCGTTTTGATTGTCTCGGTGCAAACGGGAACTCAATTATTAAAACACCCAATTTGGATATGTTGGTTAAAAAATCAGCGAATTTCAGTCATACTTTTGTTCAATCTCCCGTCTGCACACCGTCGCGTGCCAGTTTTTTTACCGGTAGATATGCTCACGCTCATAAGAATAGAGTTAATTATACGGAGTTAAATGAAAGTGAGATTTTATTACCAAAATATTTGCAAGATGCCGGGTACGAAACATCATTGGTTGGTAAAACCCATTTATATTACAAATATCCTCCAACGAAAGAGGAAGCTAAACGAACAGGATATGAATTTGTAGACTTGCATGATGGTACGTCAAGCGTGGATCCATTTTCCGATTATTACAAATGGCGGCAAGAAAATGACCCGATGAAAAATATTTATTATCGTGAATTGGAAAAAAATGTTCCTGAATTAAAAAAGGGAATGAATGAAAAGGATAATCCCTATAGTGCAGCAATTGATAAAGAATATACTGATACAGCCTGGACCGGACTCCGTACCAGAGATCGTATCAGACAATTTTCAAAATCCAGTCAACCATTTTTTCTCTTTTCCTCATTTTGGAAACCACATTCACCCTTTGAAGTTCCGGCGCCGTATAATGCGATGTACAATGATGTAAAATTTGATTTACCACAAAAATTAACACGGGAAGACATTCTTAATCTGCCGCCGCACCTTCAAAAACTTATTTTACGTAATGAATACCGTGGAAAAGAAGCTCTTTATGATATGGATGAAAAAGCCTTGCAATGGATATACAGAAGTTATTATGGAACAATAAGTCATATTGATTATGAAGTTGGACTCATCTTAAAAACACTCAAAGAGACCGGACAGGAGGATAATACAATAATTGTATTTGCCTCAGACCACGGCGATCAATTATTAGAGCACGGACTTCTTGGTAAAAATGTATTTTTTGAAGGCTCAGTTCGCGTGCCGTTCATGATTAGTTTCCCGGCGCGCATCAAAACAGGGCAATATGATGATCTTGTAGAATCCATTGATCTGCTGCCAACTCTTTTTGAAATGATAGACCTTGAGGAACCCTATCATAATCACGGACAAAGTTTACTGCCGCTCATTGGCAGCTCAGATAAACCCTACCGGGCCAAAGAGTGCGTTTTTAGTGAAAATGTTATTCCCGAAGTATTTGCAAATACATTCAATTTTAAAAAAGGAAAAGGGGTTATGGATGTCCGTCATCCTGATGGTAAAATGGCTCGTACCAAGCGTTGGAAATACAATTATTATCCGCAGGGTTTTCAGGAGTTGTACGATCTGAAAAAGGATCCGGGCGAGTATAGAAACTTAGCGAATGACCC
>JAUVIB010000390.1 GCA_030592985.1 Calditrichaceae bacterium
CCCCTTCAACATAAATGGGATCTTTTATTGTATACTGGTTGTTCCCTCTGGAAATCAACTTTAACTTCCGAGGAAGAAATGACCCGTTTACCGTGCTATTCTCATCCCGCGGGATTATCATAAGAGATTGTAAAACCGGTGCAATGGTATCTTTTACTTTATTATAAAAATGTAAGGGATTTAAGGGATGCTCTAAGCTGTCGCGTATTTCAAAGTGAAGATGGGGAACGCCTATACCGGTTTGACCGCTGTATCCGATTATATCACCTTTTTTTACGGCCCACCTATCCCGCGGATACCAATTTAAAGTGTATTTTTGATTTTCAATCTGTTTTTGGCGCACCAACTTTTCTATGGACGGATTAAAGCGCTGCAAATGGGCATAAACAGCGAAGTGCCCGTCATTCAGTTTTAGATAAAAAGCCTTCCCGTAACCCACCGTAGAGACCCGTAGCCGGTAAATATAACCATCTTCTATTGCATAGCAGGGATATCCCTCTTTATTCCATGTTTTAATATCGATAGCAGAATGATAGTGTCCCGGACGATATTCACAAAAAGAGGAGGTTAAATAATTACTGGCATTTGTGGGCCAAAGGTAATTCTGCCCATTTAAATATAAAGGAAGCAAAATGAACCAGCTTAATTTTATGATACGAAACATAGGTCTCTTTTCATTTTTAACTTTTATAAAAAGCAAGAAATTACATAACCAATTGGAGTTTATCAAATTTAATAATATGGTAGAATTGAGATTTTTCGGTTTTCAGAAAACAAAGAATTCTTATAAAATCGTATTATAATAGAAATATCTTGGATTTAATAAATAAATTAATTACTTTTTAGTTATTATCACCTGAATAAAAGGTTTTTTCGACAAAATTATGGAAATCACAAAAACATATTTAACGGATTTAATATATCAGGTAAACGGCGCAGCTATTGAAGTCCATAAAGAATTAGGCCCCGGCTTATTGGAAAGCGTCTATCATAAATGTATGATAAAAGAATTATCATTAAAAAAGATTGCTTATATATCTGAATTAATAGTTAGGGTCGATTATAAGGGACTTAAATTAGATACGGAATTACGCTGCGATTTATTTATTGAGAATATTTTACCGGTAGAACTCAAAGCGGTAGAAACCATTTTACCCGTTCACAAGGCACAAATAATAACCTATATGAAATTATTGAATGCACCGGAAGGTATGCTAATAAATTTTAATGTGACAAATATATTCAAAGAAGGTCAAAAAACGTTTGTTAATGAATTGTATAGACAGTTGAAGGATTGAGTAGGTTGTTTTTAAACCATATAAGGGATATAATGCCATATAAGATTTTTATTGTTTCTAACTTTAATATAATATAAATTGAAAATCTTAAACGACACAAAAATAAACTGGAAGCTAATAAATTTTTATTTTTATATTATCTTATAATTCTTATATGGTTAAACTAAAAAGAGATTATTATGAGCTTAGTCCGTTTCGGTGTTTCATTACCCAAAGAACTAATAGAGCGTTTTGATTCTTACATCCATCGGAAAAAATATACAAACCGCTCGGAAGCTATACGTGATTTAATCCGCGGTGCACTGATCGAAGAAGAAATTACGTCCAACAAAAACGTTATCGGCGTTCTTCATATTATCTATGACCACCATCAACGTGAATTAAGCGATAAACTAAATGATATTCAACATGACCAGCACGATTTGATTATTTCAACAACCCATGTCCACTTAGATCATAAAAATTGTCTCGAGGTAATCCTGCTTAAAGGAAAGGTTGAAGCTATTCGTTCCCTTTCCGAAAAAATCATCGCCGCAAAAGGTGTCAAAAACGGAAAGTTATATCTAACATCCTCCCTTGAATAAAATCAACGAATTTAATTAAAAATTGTATTTCATCTAATTGTGTGCTACATTTATTAAATAAGTAACACAATGTTAATAACATTACATTAAGATTGGTGAAAAATAATTTTATCTTTTTCTACAACTTATTGATTCTATTAGGATTACAACCTAAACCTATAAAATTGAATTTGTTCGAGTTAATTTATCTGAATTGAGTAATGTGATTTAATTATCAATAAATCCACTGGTTACATATATATACAATTAATTTAATTTAATTGCGTTTTAAGATGATTAGTACTTTAATGGAAAGAAAAACCGTTAAGCTGGCCATACTTACCCGCCTTGATCCGCGGAGTAAAATATTATTCACCTTTCTTTATATATTCAGCGTGTTGATGCTGAAACCGGATCATATTTCACTTTTTTTATTATTCGTAATAATATTAGCCGTCATGATTTTTTTCAGTGGATTCCCAGCCCTCTATTTTATTCATAAAATTTTAAGAATCTATCCAATGATCTTTTTGATCACATTCTTATTGCCATTTAACAGCGATGGGATTAAGCAGGATGTATTGTTTACTGTTGAAAATATCTCTATTTATAAATCTGGTCTGATTCGTTTCATTGATTTTAATCTAAAGTATATTTTGATAATATTATCAACACTAATTCTTACCGGGTCCACACCATTTAACCAATTGGTGAAAGGATTAGAATTTATTAAATTACCTAACTGGTTTCTCTCCGTTTTATTTTTTATGTTTCGTCTGATATATCATTTGGCTGAAGAAATGGAGAAAATGCACATAGCATATCAGTCACGCTATATATCTTTACCCTATTATATAAAGATTAAAACATTAGCAAAAATGGTAGGTGTATATTTTATCCGAATTATTGAACGCAGTGAACGCACATATTTTACTATGATAAGCCGCGGATTTTCCGGACAGTTTCCATCCATCAGCAAGTTAAACTGGCAATTAAATGACACTATTTTAGTCAGCATCGGTTTCATCTTTACAATAACAACAATCATGTGGTATTAATATTTGATATTTTTTATAATTGGGACAAATTATTGGCTGCTTGCATAGCACGATTTATATATTCATAACACGAAAGGGAGGTATCATAATGTATTTTTCAAAGTTGAAAATTATTTTCATTATATTTTCGCTATTTATTTTACCCTTAGAAGCACAAATAAAACAGGATACTCTGTTACATTATAATTTAGACGACTCCATTGTGGTTATTGCCAACCGTTATCAAATTTCAATGAAAAATATAAGCGATAGTTATGAGGTTATTCCTGCTGACCAAATAAAGGATTTTGCCAATCACTCAGTGCTTGAACTAATTGATATCAGTTATCCCTCCGCTTTTGTTATGGATAAAAGGATAATGGGATACGGGGTAGGACCTGACGGAGCAGGCCAGATATATTTACGTGGACAGGGAGGCCAGCCGAATACCGGTGTTTTAGTCCTATTAAACGGCCATCCCGATTTTATGGGTATCTTCGGTCATCCTCTGCCGGATGTTTATGGTGTTGATGATATCCAGCAAGTTGAAGTATTAGCAGGACCAGGATCAACCGTATTTGGCAGTCAGGCTATGGGTGGCGTTATAAATATTATAACCCAACCGGATTATAATAATCTTATAAAAGTATCCGCGGAAGGTGGAAATTATAACACTTATAAGCTGGGAATAAATATTGCCAAACTATCCGGGAAGGATGGATTCTTTTTCACTTTACGAAAAAAACAGTCTAATGGGCACATTGACAATACGGCGTTTGAGTCACTCCACCTGCAGGCCGGTTGGAGTCATCAGTTTAATCCTGTTTGGGATTTATCGGCACATGGACGTTATGTACCCTATAGTTTTGATGATCCGGCAAGAGTGGGCCTGGAAGACGTGGCTAATCTCGGTACTTACGCAAAAATAGAGAGGATAACCGGGGAAATAATCTTAAAAAATATATTTGATAAA
>JAUVIB010000189.1 GCA_030592985.1 Calditrichaceae bacterium
AGTACACTCTACAGGGGTGGTATAACTTTTATGATTTTGCTGAAGACACGTTGCTCAGACAGCGTACCGAATACCTGCTGGATATGTGGTGGTGCGATGCGGCTATGGAGCAGTTTGACGGTGTCAGGGGCGGAGGTAAAGCAAGAATATACTTAGACAGGCTTGAACCTTGGCGGGACGGTGTTCACTTTATGAGTTGGTATTACCTTGGTGTTGGTTCTTTTGCAGCGGATAAACACCCAGGTTTCATGTGTTTGGCAACGAGCACCTATCGTTTGCCTCTCGTAGTAATGGATATTGCTCTTGATTATGATGGTAAGGGTGTCTATGAGGTCAAATCTCGAAAACCGGGCAGAAATACCGAACCGACTTCAACTTCTCCTGATGGGCATCTGTTGTACAAGACAGACCCTGATTACGGGGGCGTCTATCGTTATACCTACTGTACGCCTAAATACATTATGGGCACAAGTATGGTTGAGAAAGTAGGTCATGATGAGTGGACATGGATTAGTGACCAGAGTCGATATACTAGTGTCATATTCCATGGCGATCAAGACAAGTTTATCATACCATCATGCGAATCAACAACTGATGGGCGTACAAACTACAATCAGCACTGGTCAATACAAAACAAAGGCACATTGATTATTCAGAAACTTAGTACGAGTGAAAATATAGGTGATATGCGAGTTTATTTCGGGTCAGCGTTGTCGCCGGTGGAAGAGGATGGCTGGGTTTTTGTTAATACGGGAGACGCGTATGCAGCGGTAAAACCGGTTTGGGGTAGTTATAGCTGGGATGACGCTTACTGGCTTCGTCTAAGTGATGATTACGCTCCTGTGATAATTGAAGTAGCTCTTGCATCAGATTATACGGGGATGTTTAGTCTTTTCAAAAGCGCTGTAAAGGCTCAGGTAATTGATTTAAACTCTGGTGTGCTAACATATACAGGACTTGGTAATTCCGGCAAATTCACATTTTATACGAATTCAAGTCAAGTACCCAAACTTGATGATGTGCCTATTAATTTTGAGCCAGGTTTTACTTTTTTAAGCCCGTTTATGAATGAAGCTTGGGCTGACGGAGTTATTATTATTTCAAAAGATGATCGCCAGAAAGTTCTTGATTTTAATATAGAGGATATAACAGAAATAAATGAAACTGGAACTGTAATGTTTGATAAAAAAGAATTTTATCTACATCAGAATTATCCCAATCCTTTCAATCCAACAACCACAATTGATTATTCAATTGCCAAAGAGGGAAACGTAACCATCTCCATATATAATGTGTTAGGCCAGCGGATCAGGGTTTTAGTGAATGAATCTCAACCTGCTGCCCAAAGATATTCATATCAATGGGATGGCAAAGATGATACCGGCAGGCAACTGGCTTCCGGGTTTTATTACGTGGTATTGAAAACAGCCGGTTTTTCCAAATCAATCAAAATATTGAAAATAGAATAGCTGATAGAAAAGTAAATGAATAAGACTTGACAAATACTCAATATCCAACACGAAATTTTCAATAACCATCGGCAATGAGTCTTCCTTCGTCAGTTGGATATTCCTTGTTCATCATTGGATATTCATTTCTTACACATTCAATATAGTCAGTGATTAAAATGCCAATTTGATAGAAATTTCTATAAAAAAACGGTAAATATTATGAGAAGTGATCTTGAAAAAAATATGCAGCTTACGGATTATGAACTGCCGAATCATGATAATGAGCTGATAAAATTATCGAAAATTCAGGGTATTGATCCCCTGATTCTTGTTTTAGCATATGATTTTGATTGCCCAAAAGATCAGTTGCAGCATCGCCAACTGGTTTCATTCTATCCTGAATTAAAAGAAAAATATACGAAAATTGTAACCATCACGACTGATAGCTTGGAAGAAATTAATCGTTTTCGCCACGATATTGGCGCCGATTGGACCTTTTTATCCGATCCTCAACGTGTTGTGCAAAAGGATTTGCATATTCAAGATTACGACCCGCAAAATAATTTCATGATTCCGCATACGATAATCCTAAAACCAGGATTGATCATTTATAAATTATACAAGGGCTATAAATTTTTAAAAGGATCAAGCCTTGAAGACTTAAGACGGGATTTACGGGCAGTGAATGAACAAATCAGACCGAGTTGGGATATCACCAAACCTGATTTGCACGACTCATGGCTTGCTGAGAAAAAGAACAAATCGTTCCCCTATAATAATGACGTCTCCTGAATCAATATTTACACTATAAATCCGAGAAAACGTAGAACCTTAATGGTTGGTTTTGCCATATACCAAATTTTTGTAAGTTTTAATCACCTTGTGAGGACATGTTCATATTCTTTTTTATTTTCTGCAAACGATTCATCCATTCCGGAGCAGATTTTGGAGAAGGTTTAGGACCGTAGAAAAAATTATCCATTAACAAAGCAAATCGGGCAAAGAGTGATGAATGATTGATACCCTGTCGGATCACATTATGCAAAAAAGTGTCCGGGTGTGAATACGGACAAACCGCCATACACCGCCCGCAATCGGTACCCAGTTTACACCACAGAGTATAGCAAGCTTCCTGATCAATTTGCCAGCGATGTACGTTATTAATATCATATCTGCCCGAAAATGAGATAGCATTGGATGGACAAACCTGTGCGCATTTTTTACAGATATCACAGAAATTGATCATTCCGGGATTCACCTTGCGTCTGTCCGTCAATAATGGAAAGTCGGTAGTTACTACCCCAATTCTGACACGAGGTCCCAATTGGGGAGTCATCAGTAATCCCATTCGACCTATATCACCTAAGCCGACGTCTCTGGCTACTAAGGGGCAAATAAGCCGATAATTGCCATCTATATGAGCCCTTGCTGTGTAGCCCATTTTGCGGATCATCCGCGCTAACTGGATTGCCAAAGTAGATACATTCATATATTGTTGCGCCGATTCCATAACTGTCGGACCATGAGGCGCACAATCCACCATTTCTTTACGCATCTCTACAGTAAAAACAATTCCAAACTTATGTCTTAAAATAACCGGTTTACCGACCTCCGCACCGCGGCCTACATAGCTATAATAATGATAATCCTGTATATCGGCAATTCCGGACGAAACACAGCCTTGTTTTATCAACCAGTTTTTTAATAGCAGGGAAAACGTTTCGGGAGATTTTTTTTCCTGTATATGATTAATCTCTCCATCGACCAGGTCTTTCATGTCATCAATAGCACCGAAAATAGCAGAAGCCATAGTAAAAGTGAATGGTTCATACATGGACGATTTTTCGCTTAAAAGGCCGGGGAGTTTTCTAAAAATATCGTCCGGCTTCTTTTGCTTCGGTTTATCAGCATAATATTCATCATATAGTTGTGTACCCGGAGATAGAAGCTTACGGGAAAACATGATATCCCGTTCATCGATTTGTCCGTTGGGATTCTCATCAATCTTATTTATTTCTTTATGAGTTGGGATTAAAAATACAATTAAAGTAATGAATGGCACACTAATAAAAGTCAGGAAGATTTCTGTTTGATATTTGTGTGTAAAATAATAATTCGCCAAAAATAACAGTAAAATCACTATTCCAATACTAAGAGCTCGTATTGCGGCCCGTTTTTCGTTTTCTCTATAAGAGACCCAGCCAAAATAGAAGAAGAGACTTGAATAGAAGAGGCCGGCTAATGCTGAAGTTAATAGCACACAGACTCCATTCATTTGAAAATATAAAACATCAACAAGAAAATATTAAGAATGTTTAATCAAATTCTTTGTAATTATAAAGCATTGTATAAACAAAAATGGTTCTATGTCGAATAGTGTAGGTAATTAAAATTGAGCCACAGATTAACACAGATTGAACACAGATAAAAAATTTGATTATGATAATTTCAATTCTACACATTAAAACACTTAAAATATTGTTGTCTATTTGACTAAAAAAAATAAAATTTAGCAACTTAATTATTTACATGGTTAATAAGTAAATCATCCTTTCAAGTTGCCTATTTAATAGTAAATGAAAAAAACTGGAAAAAATAAATAATACTATCTATACTTAGAAATAAAAAATGTTTTTTATTATAAAACCTGTGAAAACCTGTGAAAATCTGTGTTAATCTGTGGCCAAATAGTTCTTTAATATCTCTACCCATAGAAAACGACATAGGCTCATAAAAATAGTTTTCATGCTTTCATAAGCGTTGTCAATATAGTCTAATTTATTTAAGCGGTCAAAATATTTAATCAATAAGTTTATAAAGCATTGCAATTTCATCGGCCCAAATCGCATCATCCGGTGTCTCTAAAATTAGTGGGATTTCATCGATACGATCATCGTTCATAATAAACTTAAAAGGATCGATTCCCATTTCGCCTTTACCAAGGCTATGGTGTCTGTCAACACGACTGCCAAGTTCCTTTTTAGAATCGTTAAGATGCATTCCTTTTAAATATTCAAATCCGATAATTTGCTCAAAGTCATTCATTGTTTTTTTGTAATCTTTTAACGTTCTCAAATCGTATCCTGAAGCAAAAGTATGACATGTGTCGATGCAAACACCCACCCGTGATTGTTCATCCACCATTTCAATTATTCGGCCAATTTGCTCAAAACGAAAACCCAGATTACTGCCTTGGCCGGCGGTGTTTTCAATTACAGCAATGACATTATCTGTATGGCTAATGGCTATATTGATGGATTCAGCAATGATTTTAAGACTGTCGTCCGGACTGATTTTATTAAGAAAGCTTCCTGGATGAAAATTTAACAAGTGCAAACCAAGTTGTTCACAACGCTGCATTTCATCGATAAACGCGTTACGGGATTTCTGAAGCGCCTCTTTCTCCGGATGTCCAAGATTAATTAAATAGCTGTCATGAGGTAAAATATGGTCAGCCGAAATGCCGGCGATCTCGCAATTCTTATTAAAAGAGTCGATGGATTTATCTGTTAAAGGTTTTGCCTGCCATTGTCGCTGATTTTTGGTGAAAAGGGCAAAAGCGGTCGCCCCAATTTCTTTAGCGTTTAACGGTGCATTTTCCACACCACCCGCTGCGCTCACATGTGCTCCGATTCTTTTCATATTTCCTGCCTTTTTATTTTATTGTTATTTTTACTAAATTACGAAAATTGATAAGCATTTATTCCGTTTTGTTTAAAATGATTTTCGTAATCAGGATTATATTTTACAATACAGGAGATCAGATGAAAAAAGTATCGTGGGGATTTATTGGTTGCGGAGATGTAACCGAAGTGAAAAGTGGTCCTGCTTTTCAGCAAATCCGGGATTCAACCGTTGTTGCCGTAATGCGCAGGGATGGAGGAAAGGCTGAGGATTACGCCGCGCGTCATAATATACCCAAATGGTACAATGATGCTGATTCTTTGATTAATGATCCGCATGTTAATGCTGTTTACATTGCTACTCCTCCTAATGTACATCTGGAATATACAATTGCATGCGCTCGTGCAGGGAAGCCGGTTTATGTGGAAAAACCGATGGCTCTCAACTATGAGCAGGCTGGAAAAATGGTAGAAGTATGTAAAGAAGCGGGAGTCTCTTTGTTTGTGGCTCTTTACAGACGAAGGCTGCCCAAATTTTTAAAAGTAAAAGAATTGATAGAATCAGGAGTGATTGGCGATATACGTTTGGTTAATCTAATGCTTATTTTTCCGGGATCAAAAGAAGATTATGACAGAAATAATATTCCCTGGCGTGTATTGCCTGATATAGCGGGCGGAGGGTATTTCTATGATTTAGCGCCTCATCAGCTTGATATTTTAGATTATATTCTTGGACCGATTAGCGAGGCGAAAGGACTGGTCGGAAACCAGGGCGGTTTTTATCCTGCAGAAGATATTGTGAACGCTGTATTCCGCTTTAAATCGGGAGTAGTGGGAAACGGGAGTTGGTGTTTTACTACTTCTGAAGAGAGCCGTACTGATGTAATTGAAATTATCGGCAGTAAAGGGAAAATCGAATTTTCCACTTTTGAGACAACGCCCGTGAAACTATATGTAAACAATGGCGTGGAAGTTTATGAATTACCAACTCCGAAGCATATACAGAAACCACTTATAGAGACCGTTGTCGGGGAGCTTCTTGGACGCGATAAATGCCCATCGACTGCTGAGAGCGCTTTAAGGACAAGTTGGGTAATGGAGGAGATTGTTCACGGCAGCGCCTGTTGAGTATAGTCTTTATGGATTTTATATTTCAATACTTTAGTTAAAATTAAAGAAGGATATAATCTTGATTTTAGCCATGGAAGCGATTGTTATACCTTATCAATTTATTCTATTTGGTAATGCCCCAGTGGTTTGGGAGGTAATGTTGTTTTTGGAGTGCATCGACTATGTCGATGCTGAATTGACACAGTCAATTCGTTCCAAATTCCCAATCTACTGACC
>JAUVIB010000304.1 GCA_030592985.1 Calditrichaceae bacterium
ATCCAAAATGATAATAAAGAGTTTGTACTACTTGCAGACTCATATAATAAAATACGATTAATAAAAATTGATAAAGTTGGTAATGTTTTATGGGATAAGGATTACGGAAATAAAAAGTATAACTCCGGTACGGATATTCAAACTACCAATGACAATTTAATTATCGTTTCTGCATTTACATATGATAATTATAATGAAGCAAATTACTGGCTAATCAAGGCTGACCAGGAAGGCGATATAATCTGGACTAAATCATATTACAAAGGAATAGGAGGATACCTGAATTCAGTTAAGCAAACTGTGGATAACGGCTTTATTCTTGCAGGTAATATAAATAATCCTGATAGAGAACATAGCGATGTGTGGATTATAAAAACAAATAGTTTAGGAGATACAATTTGGACTAAAACATATGGTTCACAAAACTCTGATTTTGCAGAAGATATAATTGAAACAGATGATAATCACTACCTCATTACAGGACAATATAATAAAAAATCCTATAGTAGTTATTTTATTAGTCAATTCTGGCTATTTAAAATTAATTCGATTGGTGATTTAATTTGGACTAAAACATACGGAGATACATTTTCACTTAATTTCAGCAGAGCAATCTCCAGAGTTAATAATTCCGGATATATTATTACAGGCAGTTATGGTGGGGTTGGCTCAAATGGCGGAGGTTTTCGTACCTTTAAAACAGATTCTCATGGTGATATACAGTGGCAATATAATATTGCAGATAATTCCGGGAATGATATTGGTATGTCAGTTATTCAGGATTTTGATGGTAATTATGTTGTTACTGGTATTAAGAGTTCTGACAATAACAACTCTAATGGTAATTTGATTGCCTTTAAATTAGAAAGTGACACGATTAAAGCAGATTTTAGACAAAAGATTTCAAAATCGTTTATACCATTTAAAGCTGAATTTTTAGACTCATCCAAAGGCGCAATTACTTCATGGCAATGGGATTTTGAGAATGATGAAATTATTGATTCACATGAACAAAACCCAACGCATACATATTTAAATGCCGATACGTATTCAGTAAAATTAATTGTATCAGATGGTTTTACATCTGATACTTTATTGAAAGAACGCTGCATAACCGCATATTTTGATACTATCCCAAATCTTTTTTCTATTGAAGATAATCCCAACGACCAGGGAGGATGGGTACGATTGAAATTTGCACGAAGCGCTTTTGACACAAATATTCTCATTCTAAATAAGACTTCTACTACTGAAATGTATACAATTGAGCTAAAAGATAGTTTAGAGTGGACTGCTGCCGCTAGTACAGTCGCGTATTCTAAATCCATTTACTCGGTGCTTGTTCCAACACTTAAAGACTCTGTATCAGGCGATAAAGGATTATTAAGTTTTAGAATTATTGCCGGAATGGGAGAAGGGAATTATGTAAGTAATGAGGTTTTAGGATATTCAGTTGATAATTTATTTCCATCAATTCCACAAAATTTTGCTGGAACTATATCTACACAATATCACGTAAAATTATCATGGAATCCTGTACATGATGTGGATTTTAAATGCTATAAGATTTTTAGAAGCTCGGATGGGACTTCATTTGAATTAATTGATACTACAATTGATACTGCTCATATAGACAACACCGTTTTAGTTGATAAATCGTATCATTACTCTATAAAGTCTGTTGATCACTCCGGAAATGAAAGTGATTATTCAAATATTGTCAATATTACAGTTACAACCATAACCGTTCAATCTAATATTCCAATTCAGTATTACTTATCGCAGAATTATCCCAATCCATTTAATCCACAAACAACTATAAAGTATGGCATATTAAAACAATGTAAGGTTAGGATAGTTCTTTATGACATTCAAGGGCATAAAATAAAAGAATTGATAAATGAAACTCAATATTCTGGTCATCATCAGGTTATCTGGAATGGTAGAAATAATTCTGGGCAGGTTGTAAGTACAGGAATATACTACTATAAAATAGAAACCGAAACTTTCAATTCAATGAGAAAAATGATATTAGTTAGGTAGTCAAAAGCTAACACGGCGCTCAAGCAGACGGGAATAGTGGGCTGAGAATTTGGGTGTAAGTTGTTGTTTATAGGCTGTTTATTCCCGCAGCTTAGCGTTAGAACAACTACGTATTTCGGAAAATGGTTATAAAATCATCGTTTCTGAAACGCGCAGCAGCCGAAATGCAGGGTTAAGTGTAGATACGCCGGAAGATTTGAAAAATGTTGAAACCATTGTCATACAAGGAAATCAAAATGAAAATTCCAATTGGTAATTTACAGAAAAAGATTGACACAATTAAGCAATATATGATTAAAAACATCATGGCATTAGAGCCTGTTCGTTGGCATGAAGGAGAATTAAACGGAGCTGAATCTCCCGGTTTTGATGACAGCAGTTGGCCGCGTTTCCAAATGGGAGATATGTGGGGTGGGCGGGATACAATCAGTTGGTTCAGGATGCCTCTAAATATTCCTGATACTATAGGGCAGGGTAAATTGGCGCTGATTATTCAACCCGGAAAACGGTTTGTTTTCATTTCGAGTGAAGGAGGAGATTTACGGGAATATGAGTTAATGCTTTATTTGGACGGCGAACCATTACAAAGTATCGATGTCCGCCGCAACACGGTTCCTATATGGGATAAAGTAGTTCCGGGGAAAAGTTATAACCTTGCTATAGAAGCATTCAGCGGCTTAGAAGAACACCGTCATCGTTTTGAGCAGGCTGGTCTTGTGGTTATAAATGAAGAGGTGGAAGATTTTTACTATAATCTAAAAAATGTGTATGAAACATTAATTTTATTAGAAGAAGATAATGTGGAATGCCACCGGTTATATACTTATTTGCAGAAATCCTTACTAATCGTTGATTTCCTGCAAATGGGGGAAGCTGATTTTTTTGAATCCATAAAAAAAGCAAATCACTATTTAAAAGAAAAAATATATACAAACCTTCCTGATAAATCGGGTAATCCAACTGTTATTAGTGTAGGACATTCGCACTTAGATATTGCCTGGCAGTGGCAGACAAAACACAGCCGCCGGAAAGCAGGCAGGACAGCATCTAATGTTTTACGCATTATGGAACTTTATCCGGATTTTCGTTTTTTGCAAAGCCAGCCTCAATTATATCAATATATTAAAGAGAGATATCCCTCACTATATAAGAAAGTTAAAGAACGTGTAAAGTCAGGGCAATGGGAAATAACCGGCGGCATGTGGGTAGAACCAGACGCCAATATACCTTCCGGAGAATCTTTGGTACGCCAGTTCTTATATGGTAAACGATTCTTTAAAAGAGAATTTAATGTTGATCCAAAAGTTGTCTGGCTGCCGGACGGATTTGGTTTTTGTTATACCTTGCCGCAGATAATAAAAAAATCCGGTATGGATTACTTTATGACCACCAAAATGAGCTGGAGTCAATTTGAAAAAATCCCTTATGATACCTTTGAATGGGAAGGATTAGACGGAACACGGGTCTTAACACATATGATCACTACACCGGACCGCCGCGGATGGAATGATTACAGTGTTGATTTAACACCGGATAATGTGTTAAACTGCTGGAATAATTATAAACAAAAAGATAAAAATGATACCATTTTACTCAGCTACGGCTGGGGAGACGGCGGCGGGGGACCCACACCCGATATGATGGAAAATTCCAGGCGGCTTGATTATTTGAAAGCGCTGCCCCGACACAGGCAGGGGACGGCGGAAACATTTTTTAAGGAACTGGAACAACGGGTTGATGATATTCCTGTATGGAATAATGAACTGTACCTGCAATTTCACCGGGGATGCTATACATCCCAAGCGGCGACAAAGAAGAATAATCGTGAAAGCGAAATATTATATCATGACGCCGAGCTGTTTTGCAGTATCTCATTTTTAAAAGGCGCTGATTATCCTCAAAAGCAGCTAAATCGTGGCTGGGAATTGATTTTATTAAATCAGTTTCATGATATTCTTCCGGGTTCTTCCATTCCTGAAGTTTACCAGGATTGTGAGGAGGAATATGAAGAAATTAAAAAGATCGGCCGGGCTTCGTTAAAGGAATCCATAGATAAAATAAATAAAACAAGTATGCCGGAAGAAAATGATCCGGCTGTTGTGCTGTTTAATTCTCTTTCATGGAAACGCAGCGATTTGGCTATTATCCGTTTGCCGGAAGAGATGCAGGATATTTCCCTCCTTGATGAGCAAGGCGCCGAACTGCCTGTTCAGATTTTGGATGACAAGAAAAGCGCTCTGCTATATGTAGAGAACATGCCGTCGATGGGTTATAAAAGTTTTTCTGTAAAAAAGAAACAGACTGAAAAATATAATACATCAATGATAATTTCCGAAAACCTTCTGGAAAACCGCTATTTTAAAATTAAATTAAATAAACAAGGCCTGTTAACATCTATCTATGATAAACGGTATAGCAGGGAAATTTTAGAAGAGGGAAAAACGGGCAACCAATTTCAGATTTTTGAAGACCGTCCACTGAGAAACAATGCCTGGGATATAGATATTTTCTTTCAGGACAAAATGGTCTTGTTAGAGACCGTTGAAGAAATTCGTGTAGTGGAAAACGGTCCCCTGCGCGGTGGATTGCGGATAAAAAGGAAATTTCTTGACAGTGAAATCACCCAAACCATTTATATTTATGAACACCTGGCAAGAATAGATTTTGATACGGAAATCAACTGGCAGCAGCATGAAACGCTGTTTAAAGTGGCTTTTCCGCTTGATATTCACGCTAATCAGGCGAGTTATGAAATTCCTTATGGAGTAATTGAACGCACAACCCATAAAAATACAGTTTGGGACTGGGCGCAGTTTGAAGTTCCGGCGCAAAAATGGGCAGATCTTTCAGAAGG
>JAUVIB010000224.1 GCA_030592985.1 Calditrichaceae bacterium
GCCTTTTTAAATACTATTTTAAAACGTCCGAAAAATGAGAAACCTTTTATGATTATTCCCGTGGGCTATCCCGCTGAAGACGCCCATGTCCCGAATATCAAAAAGAAAACTTTGGATGAAATGACGATTTTTTATTAAATAGTGCCTAAACGAAAAGTCCATTTCTGTTATTGTCCCGACTGGTCGGGAGAATTTATCCGACGTGGCAATCCTACAAAGATGGCATAACCGTGTTTTTTAATGGGATTGCTTCAGCCTGCCCCACGCCATAAAGCATCGGCGGGCAGGCGACTTAGTAGGGTCGCTAACGCTTCTCGCAATGACACCATTCATGTAGTGATTTTATTGATTTAACACTTTTCGTTCAGGCACTAAATATAGCAGAACCGCCGAATTAATGTAAATAAAGTTGAAGAAATAAGGAGAAAACCATGCTCATTCAGGAGAAAATTCAGGCAGCAAAAAAACTATTGAGAGAATTTGATATTGATTGTTGGATCACCTTTGTACGGGAAAGCCAAATTAACGGCGACCCAAACCTAGCCTTTTTAACGACTGCCGATGTTACATGGCATTCAGCTTTTATAATTACGCCTGACAGCTCTTATGCCGTTGTGGGACGTTATGATAAAATCACCGTTGAAGATACGGGTGCATATAATGAAGTTATCGGTTTTGTGGAAGGATTTAAAAATCCCTTTTTAAAAATAATGAAGCAGCTCAATCCAAAAAATATTGCTTTGAATTTTTCCGAGGGCAGTGAAATTTGCGACGGTATTACTCACGGTATGTACCTGACGCTCTCAAAAACACTTGCGGAAATCAGTTTTGATAAACGGATTATTTCTGCTGAAAAGATTGTATCAGCCCTCAGGGAACGGAAATCCTCAACAGAGATTAGCCATATCAAAGAAGCCATTCGTCATACGGAAGAGATCTTTATCCTTGTGAGTCATTTCATCAAACCGGGTATAAGTGAAAAAGAGATTGCCCGTTTTATGAAAGATGAAGTAAAAAAACGTAACCTCGGTTTTGCCTGGGAAGAAACAGTCTGTCCGGCAATTTTTACCGGCCCTGAAACAGCGGAGGCACATTATGCGCCAACAGATAAGAAAGTTGAAAGAGGACATATTTTAAATATGGATTTCGGCGTTAAATTTAACGGATACTGTTCTGATTTACAGCGAACTTTTTACATTTTAAAAGAAAATGAAAAAAAGGCGCCGGATGATGTCATGAAAGGGTTTAATACCATTGTTGAAGCTGTAGAAAAGCCGAAACTGGCCATGAAGCCGGATGTTTTAGCAACGAAAATTGATAAAATTTCCCGTGATATTGTAACTCGTAACGGATATGAAGAATTTCCCCATGCTCTCGGACATCAGGTTGGCCGTTTTTCACATGATGGGACCGTACTGCTCGGACCGCCATGGGAAAAGTATCTTGATAAAATTAATCTTCCTCTCAAAGAAAATATGGTTTTCACTATTGAACCACGCCTGCCTATTGCCGGCCATGGTATTGCTACCATTGAAGAGATGGTGCTTATTACTGAAACGGGAGCGGAATGGCTTTCTCATCCGCAGAAAGAATTGATTTTAATTGAGTGATCGTTTTTCCAGAGTAATTTTTAAAATTTACACCCATCATTACGTCTATGAAGCCCATAAAGAGGAAGTATCAAACACGAGATAGCAGGAAAGAATATTGGGTAATGAATCAATCTGTGTAAAAATTTTCATTTGATAATCTGACAGGTTATATTTATACTTGTTAAATTAGAATTACGGTGATAATTTAACAGCAGAGTGAACTTATGGGATAGCTGTTATTGAAAAAATCCATATAATTAGACCCTGCTTCAGCGGTTTAAGCTACAGACAATAATCATTCAATTTAGAATAATTTTTAATTGGAAAGGGAATATGAAAAACAAAGCAGAACAACTTTTTGATGAAGGTCTTTCTTTTTACGAGCAAGGAAATTTTGAGAACGCCGAAGCTAAATTTATTGAAGCATTGGAGTTCGATCCTCTGTCAGAAGAGATAAAATATAATTTAGCGCTTATCTATCTCGAAACGAAAAAATATGATTTATGTAATAAGTTAATATCCCGAATCAGGGATATAGATTGCGGAGAGATAATCGATGAACTGGAAAAAGTAGATACGGAAGAACACTATTCAATTCCGGAAAGCATCGCAAATATTTGTTCACAATGTTTTTATTTTAGCCAGGATAGTTTTATTAAAGAAACGTCAGGATTTTGTACTTTTTATCATTTGGACGTCAAAGTTAACGGCAGGTGTTACGCCTATCAATTAGCAGAAGAGGGTAAGGTTTCCATTGATGAAATAAATCAAAATCTGAATAAAAGCAATAAAGAAAGCTCAATCGTTTATAAGGAACAACTTGATGACGAATCCTTACCGCAAAAACTCATCTGTGATTACTGCAATGCCAATATCAAGTTAAGTGAAAGCGAACAACTGAATAGAACATTTCAATGCAGCGAATGTGGAAAACGAGTGAATATCTCCGAGGAAGTCCGCCTTCTTGAAAAATCATTCATAGAAAAAACCGATTCCGAGTTATTCGAAATATTGATTAATCACCAGGATTTTAAAACTGAATATTTGTATGCAGCAAGAAAAGAAATTAAAAAACGCGCTATTGACCTGGCGACAAATGAAGAATTTTTAACGATGCTAAGTGAATATTAAATACACTTATATAAAAAAATGACGAAATATGTATAACTCCTGTTTTTAGAACTAACTCATAATTAAAAACCGAAAATTGTAAGATTTACGCCGTTATATAAAGTGCCGTCTAAGGGACTGTCTTTTTGTGAATATTCGCTGTGAGAATAACTGAGTTCAAAATGACCGGCAATAAAAGATAGTTTTTTAATTTTGTTTCAAGGCGTCTAAAATTTAAAAATTACCGCGCTACTCCATATAATGTGCAGTTTTTTCTTTGTACCGTGAATAGAATCGCACCAGAATTCTTCGCGCTCATCTAATGTATAAGTTAAATTTAAACCAATATTTTTATAGAGTAACTCGATACCCAGGTTAAACAATAAAGCGCTTTTTATGTTACCAAACACTGATCCTTCAGTAAAATAATAATCAAAGTGATGATCATCTAATATATCAATGGTAAATAAATATTCTTTTTCAATGATTTTACTTTTGTCTTTGAAAGGTATTGAATACGTGTATCCCATATTTAGTGATGCTGTATATGTATTAGTTATTGATATTTTATATTTTAAATGTACAGGTATTTCAATAAAAGCGGCTCTGAATACAATATCATGATTATATACATGCCCCCCGTCGGGAAAATAATATCTTGGCTTAATAGGTACATTCTTGACAGCGCTGCCTTTCACCATATACTGAAGTCCGGGACTTATAAAAAGATTTTTAATTAATTTTATCTCTTTACTGATTCCGAAAAGGTAACCAAACGAAGGATCGACATCACCATCATCCTTAAAAGCAGAATATGTTACTCCCCCTTGTAAACACCACTGGTTTTGTGCAAATAAATACTGGGTAACACACACAGTAAAAATTATCATTATTAACTTTTTCATAGTACTGCCTCCTATCCTATTTTTTCGGCTTCATGTAACAAAACAAGCATAACGTCTAAAATTTAAAAATTACCGTACAACTCCAAGTATGCAATTCGTATTTAATGCCATTAATAGAATCGCACCAAAATTCTTCACGCTCATCTAATGTATAACATAAACTAAGAGATATATTTTTACTTTTAAATATTTTGATAAAAATCGCTTAGCTTAGGCATAAGATAGTTCTTTTTTTCACTTAGATATATACTGAAAATAATATTATTATTCACGAATGCAAACATTATTTGTACAAGTATAGATTTTCTCTCTTGATATCAAGGGAACGCTTGTGGAACACATAAGTAATCAATATATTATTACGTCTTACTAATCGTGAGAATCTATGATCACTGAAAAACAAGCCTATGACAATAACTTTTCCACTTTCTTATAGTGTTCTTCCCAAAGAGAATGATTCTGCGGTTCAAAGGTTGTAACAGGGAATGAGCCGGAAACCATTTTTCGTCCTTCTTCTACCGATGAAATCACTCCTCCGGCAATAGCCTGCATCATGATATTCCCAATGGCAGTTGCTTCCACCGGACCTGCTTTAACAGTTAAACCGGTAGCATTGGCTGTAAATTGATTAATCATAGCATTTTGCGAACCACCGCCCACAATATGGATCACTTCAACTGGATTATTAAGCACATTATTCAGCCGTTCTATAATCCAGCGGTACTTAAAGGCCAGACTCTCAAAGATGAGACGCACATATTGACCTACCGTTTGTGGAACGGGTTGACTATTCTCTTTACAATATTGGTTAATGGCCGCTGGCATATCCATAGGATTTAAAAATCCCTCATGATCCGGATTTATAATAGAACGAAAAGGCTCGGATTCTTTGGCCAGGCGGGACAATTCATCATAATCATACTGACGTCCGCTATTAGCCCAGCTTTTCCTGCATTGCTGTAAAAGCCATAGTCCCATCGTATTTTTCAACAGACGGATTGTATTATTGACGCCGCCTTCATTGGTAAATCCGTATTCCAATGAAATTTCATTAATAATCGGTTGATCGATTTCAACGCCAAGCAAAGACCATGTTCCGGAGCTTAAATAGGCCCAATTATCACCATTAGCAGGCACCGCAGCGACAGCACAGGCCGTATCATGCCCGGCCGGCAAGACGACCTTAACAGTACCAATTCCCGTTTCAGCGGCAATGTCTTCTACTAACGGTCCAACCACACTACCGGGATGATTTATGGGAGGCATGATGTTTACGGGTATCCCTAATTTTTTAAAAATAGGCTTAGCCCAAGTTTTTGTACGGGCGTCCAACAATTGCGTTGTTGAAGCCATCGTATATTCGGAAATGACTTTACCCGTCAGCAGGTAGGTAAACAAATCAGGAAGAAGAATAAGCCGATCGCTAATTTTAATTTGTGGATTATTTTCCTGATAATAGCTAAACAACTGAAAAATTGTATTCAATTGCATAAACTGAATACCGGTATGCTGATAAATTTCTTCCCGCGAGATTTTTTTAAAGGCTTTTTCCATCATACCGTTGGTACGTTCATCACGGTAAGCAACGGGATTACCTACGAGCTGGCCGGCAGAATCGATAAAACCATAATCAACACCCCAGGTATCCACACCAATACTCTGAATATCCTGATGTCCCAAATGGGCTGCAAGACTTAAACCCTTTTTTAATTCGTCAAATAGATAAAGTATATCCCAGTAGATACGTCCGTGTATTTTCACCTGGCGATTAGCAAAACGATGAATCTCTTCTAATGTTATGGTATCTTTTTCGATAATACCGAGAATAGCCCTACCGCTCTCAGCGCCAAAATCGAGCGCTAAAAATTTATGAATCGCCATCCGGCCTCCATAGATTAATCGTAAATATTTAAATTACTATTGAAAGTTCTTTCGAATTACGCGCTTAATCAAACTGAGATAGAATTGAAAAACAGTTTATTAAAATATCTGAATTTACAACATTCTTTTGTCTTGATACAAAAGAATCAAAAAATCAAGGCTGTAAAATAATTTGATGTAATTTTTTAAACTTGTTCCACTGAATTTTTTAAACTCAACTCGATTGAAAAACATCGAATCTCAAACAATAAAAAATCCAATCGTTTCACTTTGTTTAAAATTACTAACAAATTTTTTTAAGGCCACTTTATCATTTAATAATTTATTTTATCCACCTGCCCGACTGAGTAGGGTGTGAATTCTAAGCTATGAGTAGTAAGAGATTAACGTAAAATA
>JAUVIB010000197.1 GCA_030592985.1 Calditrichaceae bacterium
GCAGAAAAATTAAAAAATCCTCCTGATTTTAAGCATGAAGATATGTTGGAGTTTAACGAAAATGAGCGATACACATTAATCTTCAATCTTTTTTCTTCTCTCTTTTATTTTAATGATCAACATAATTTAGATATCATTAAGAGTATCTTTAAGGGCTTACAGCCTGATGGTTATTTCCTGATTGATTATTTTAATCCATTCTCATTCCTGAAGAAAAATATTAAGCGTCATTGGTTTATTACCGGAGATGATATCATTATTCTTGAAAAATATGCCCATAATCCCATTTCAGGAATGATTACATTCGAACGACTCATTATCACACCCGAAGGTAAAAGAATAAAAAGAATGTACCATTTAAGGGATTATTCTGTAGCTGAGCTGCGCTATCATTTTGAAAATACGGGATTTGAAATTGTCGAAGTGTATGGTGATTTTAGCGGAAATAAATATACACTTGATGCACCGAGACAGATTTTTATTTTACGTAAACCAAAAGGGGGAAATTAATTATGGATAAACGGCAAAAAAAAATACTGAATCAAATGGCGCCCACATTCGGTTTTATCATTACACTCTTTATTACAGAAGTCTTTAATTGGATGCCGGCAACTAAAATAGTTTGGTCGGTATTGGTCAGCCTGATTATTTATATAGTTATGGTTACAGATTTACGGGAAAGGTCTAAAAATATTATATCAATAAAAAAACTGGACTTCTATACCGCTATATTATCTTTCTTGTTTATTACTATTTTTATTAGCGGTTTTCTGGACTGGTATCGTATCCTTCCGCAATTTCAGCGACTAACAATTATTATCTTATTATTACTGATTTATTTTATTGTTCTTTTTAAAGCGATGAGAATATATATGAAATATCTCGGAATGGTTAAACATAAGGGGAAATAACTTTTACTACCATTATAAATGAAAAGAGCCCATCTTAGATGGGCTCTTTATCTATTCTTTATAAACAGGTTTAACTTTTCCGTTGAAAAACTCCTCCTGAGCAACGACAGTCGGGTTAATCTCCCGTTCAAATTTCATTTCCTGCATTAACTCACGATCGTAGATATCTGTTTCATCATATAAGTCTACATCGTCAAAAACTTCATTTTCGCGTCTTTTTGTAACACGTTCACTGTTTATATCACGTGCTCTGCTGGCAATAACCAGGCACATCTCATAAACATTTACATTTTTCCCCTTTAAAAGACGCATATCTAATGTTTGAATTGACATCAATCCTCCCATGATTATATAAAAGCTTAGTAATTTAGCTTATAATTAATCTTTTGTCAAATTTAAATGAGAGTAATTATTTTATAGTCCTATAAACTATTTTTCATTATGGATTGTTCAAGATAGGAAATGCATGCATTAAATATCAACAATTATAGTCATAACAGGACCGTAGATTCTATCCGATTTCATGCAGACGTAAATAATTCGTTCCCCCAATATTCATAGAAAAGCCGGCAATAATTACAATTTTATCACCCGGTTTAACAAGATGTTTGGATTTCAAATAGTTTTCCAGTTCATCAATATTGCTTTCGATATGCATTTTTTTACTCAACTGAAAAGACAAGGTACCCCAAATTAACGGTAAACGAAACAATGTACGTAGCTGCGATGTTAGAGCGACAATAGGAATTTTGGGTCTCAATTTTGACATTTCCATTGCCGTATAGCCACTCTCGCTAAAAACAACAATAAATTTAGCCGCAATATCTTGCGCACTATGGTAGGCCGCATCACAAATTGAACGCGAAAAAGATGCTGTTTTACGAATGTCCTGATCGCTGTGCTTCAAACGAAAATATTCTGAATGCGCTTCTGCTTCCCGGACAATTGAATCCATCATCCTAACCGATTCAACGGGATATTTGCCAAAAGCCGTTTCTCCTGAAAGCATGACAGCATCCGTCCCGTCAAAAATAGCATTGGCCACATCCGAAGCCTCTGCACGGGTAGGTATTGGATTGACAATCATTGAATCCAACATTTGTGTTGCTGTAATAACCGGAACACTTTTTTTCTTGCATAACTCTATTATCCGTTTCTGCACAACCGGAACTTTCTGTGTGGATATTTCTACTCCTAAATCGCCGCGGGCAACCATTACCACATCGGTAGCATCAATAATTTCATTCAGATTATCCAGTGCTTCCGGCTTTTCAAGTTTAGCCACAACGGGAATTTTATTTTCACCAATCACTTTTTTAATGTCATATATACTCGCTGCATCCCGGACAAAGGACAGAGCAACATAATCGACGCCATGCTCCATTCCGAAGGCAAGGTCTTTCCTGTCTTTTGGTGTCAGCGATGGTTCTGATATAGTTACTCCCGGAAGGTTAACACCTTTATGATCATAAAGCGGGCCGCCAACGACAACTCGGCATTTAACATCTGTATCATTTTTATCAATAACATTTAACCTAATCAATCCATCATTAATCAGGATATCATCACCCTGTTTAACATCATTGGGTAAATTTTTATAGGTTATACTAACTTCATCGCTATTTCCTGCAACATCCCGCGTAGTTAATGTAAATTCACTATCAACTATTAATGAAATTGGCGGTTTTTTAAATTTCCCTACACGTATTTTTGGTCCCTGTAAGTCTTGCAAAATACTGACCGGTTTTTCAAGCTTTTTGGATAATTTCCTTATTAAATTAATACTTTTCAGATGATCTTCGTGAGTTCCGTGTGAAAAATTTAATCGTGCTACATCCATTCCACTTTCAAATAATTTTGTTAACATTTCTTCCGATTGACACGCCGGCCCGATGGTACAAACTAATTTTGATTTACGCTCTGTCATAATATACACCTAAAGATAAATAAGTTAATTGATTGCTGCCCATTTTTTTAAAAACGTGAATACTTTATTTTTATCATGCGCCTTACCGCTTTCCAATTTTGCAGTATCCTGTGAATGCAGTAGTTTCCCATTACTGTCTAATACAAAAAGATGGGGATATCCCGGTATTTTAGGATATTGCGCCAGAAATTTTTCATTTTTACTTTCTTTGCTATAGTTAATTTTTACCACAATGTAATGAGAAAGAAGATAGTCGTTAAGGTCAGGATTTTCTTCATAAAGATGGTCTAATTTAAAGCACCAGCTGCACCAATCCCCACCCACATCAAGAATTATTCGTTTATTAGTACTCTTTGCTTCTTTTACGACATCCTGAAGGTCTTTAAATGCGTCACGATTTGGATCAAATTTCGTAACAGAATTATAGTCCGATGATTTCTGCTGATTATCCCCACCGCAGCAGACAAAAGAGAATATAATAATTGCTGCTAATAGTGTAATGCCCGTTTTCCAAAAGTTCAATAACATAAAATTCCCCTTATTTTTTTGTTATAGTGCGATTACCATGGAATATTTAAATTTAGTTCTGATAGTTTCACCTCGAGATCACTTCGCTCACGATTTCTCTTTAGCTTTCCATCACCGTATTTAAGAATATGATACTCCTCTGCCAGTTGAACAGCTTTCTGCTCATCTCCGTTAATTATGGCTTTAATAATAGTATACTCGAGCCCGGAAAAAGTAACAGCATTTGCCCTATAATCCTCAAAAGCCTCCCAAGCGACCGGGCACCATTTACGCACAATTTTCTCACCGATAACTTCGGCATAGCTGCGGATCTCAAATTGGGCGTGGGCATCCATACGCAACGCTAGAAAATGCAATAGATTATGCAGGTCGATTTTCCAGTAAGCCTCGGTATAAGTTGATAAAGGCAAATCTTTGCGCGCCTGTTCTCTCGCAACACCGTCCTTAAGACGATCGTTGTATATATTGCGACTTAGATCATGAAGTTTATTTTCTTCATCTGTAAATTTTTTACCCTGCTTTTTATCAAAATAACCAGCGCTTCCCTGCCTGTTGCTGGCCGCTTGTTTGCGCCATTGATCAGGCTGGGTCATTTGTGCAGCATCAACCGCTATAGAATAACGTGTTGAGTATTCATTTACATTAGCGGTACGATGTCGAATCCATTGCCTCCAAGTATCCATTGGAACACGGACATGCAGTTTAATCTCACACATTTCAAAGGGCGTAGAATGATGATGTCGCAGTAAATAGCGAATCAAACCGCGATCTTCACTGACTTTTTTTGTCCCCTTACCATAAGAAACTCTTGCCGCCTGTACAATCGAATCATCGGAGCCCATATAATCGACAACCCGTACAAATCCATCATCGAGAATTTTAAAAGGTACTCCCAGAATATCATCCAATCCTTTTACCTGCGGCCTGCTTAATTTTTCAAACTTATTGTCCATCATATCCTTTCCAAACTATCTTTTAAATAAACCAGCTGATATTACTATTTGATTGTTAACCTGTAGATTGATAATTTTGTACATTGCTAAATTGAGCACAAACAGGTTGTTTTAAGGAAAATCAACCGTATACAAATACCAAATAGAGTGCTCTTACAGAATTTAATTGATAATCAATATATTAATACAAATTAATTGTTCAGGACTATGAAAGCAAAATTAAAATTAATCCTCAAACTACTGCAAAAAACTTATAAAGATACCTCTACGGCTTTGACCTACCAAACCCCCTTTCAACTGCTTATTTCAACCATGCTGGCCGCCCAAAGTACTGATAAACGGGTAAATATTGTAACAGTTGACCTCTTCCGCGATTATCCGGACGCCATGAAGATGCAGACTTTAACACAAAATGAATTGGAACACTATATAAAAACTGTAGGGTTGTATAAAACCAAAGCTAAGAATATTATTTTAACTTCAAAGATACTCTCTGAAAAATATAATGGCAATATTCCGGAGACAAGAGAGGAGCTGATGACATTTCCGGGTGTGGGCAGAAAAACGGCTAATGTAGTTTTAAGTATTGCCAAAGGTGTTCCCGCTATTGCTGTTGATACCCATGTTTTCAGGGTATCGAACCGCATCGGGCTGGCTAAAGCAGATAACGTTCTGGAAACAGAAAAGCAATTAATGAAAAACATTCCCAAAAAGGACTGGTCGGACGCTCATCACTGGCTTATTTGGCACGGCAGGGAAATATGCAAAGCACGGCGGCCTCAATGCAACGAATGCCCTATTGCGCATTTATGTGTCTACAATAATACAAATAAAACGTGACAACATAAAATTTACCGGCAGTACAACGATCTATATTATTTTTTTTCAGCACCGGGGGCCATGCGTTTTAAAAATGGAAGAGTAAAAGGCGGAAGGCCCATTTTAATTAACGCTTCTTTAACAAGCGAGCGAAAAGCGGGAATTGTAGAAACTTGAACCGTATTCTCCGAATAGAATTTAACACATTCCTGATCAATTTTAGATTTACTTATAATACGTAAAAGAATTGTACCTTTTATTCGGAATTGTATGTTTTTTTCATCATCAATTCCTTTGATTTCTAAGGTGTCACCACAAATAAAAAAGTTAGAATAGATTTTAGGTTTTACATTTTTAAAGTTTATTTCAAGGTTAATCTTTTTTTTAGGATCAATCGCGCTAATATGGCGTTTCCAGTTAAACTCAGGAATGAATTCCTCTGTTAATTCCAAAGAGTCAATAAATTTGTTATATACTTCTTTTGTCAAAATTATCTCCAAGATTAAAGCTAATTAGCTATTCTATATGGATTAGAAATTGTCAATTTCATTTGAGCTGTTCGTTCGAGAAAAGTTTTTTCATAATACTGCTGATAATGACAATCCGAACACATATCATCCGAAAATTCAGCAACAACATTGTCAATTTTGATTTGAATTTTTTGGGCTATAGCCGGATTAAATTTTTCTTTTGATTGTTCAAACAAGGTTTTAAGATTTTCAGGATTTTCATTAATTAAAACCAACAAACTGTTAATTGAAGAATCCGGAATGGCGCCCTTTTCATAGCGGTGATATGTTATATAACTGACGCCAAGGATTTTACTGAAATCACGCAAACTTAACTGATATTTTTCACGGATGGCGATAATATCATCTGTGAGCAGAAGACCGTTTGCATATTTATAGGCATCATAAGCGCCTTTTAAAATTTCATCGTTTTGTGCAGGCGAAGAAACATATTCCCCGCACTTTTCGCAAACCAAAACCTCATAAGTGTAAGGAAATTTTTTACCTTTAATTTTAAATTCAGCTGAGACAGCCTGCGGTTTTAAATGTTTATCTGTTTCACAGGTTGAACAGAATTGATTTGCAGACATAATTATACCTTTAGAATTTATTTTTATCATTATGGAAAGAAAGACACTTGGCGGCAGGGCCGAACTTCCCATCATATAACTTTAATTTA
>JAUVIB010000113.1 GCA_030592985.1 Calditrichaceae bacterium
AACGAAAAGTGAGGAAAATGTCATTTCGAGCGAAGTCGAGAAATCTATAAATCATTGTAAATGTTAAAGTTAAGATTTCTCCCTATGGTCGAAATGACGAAAAATGTGACTTTTCGTTCAGACACTATATAAACTTAAGCATAGAATTAGAGAATAATGCAATTTAAAGATCTAAAAATTATTGAGCCTATATTAAGGGCTTTAAAAGAAGAAAACTATACGGAACCGACATCAATACAAGAAAAAGCTATTCCACTCATTTTAAATAGAAAAGACGTCTTAGGCAGCGCCCAAACCGGAACAGGTAAAACAGCTGCTTTTGCTATTCCCATCCTGCAGCACCTCTTTCTTGACCGTCAGCGGAATAACAGCCCTCGCAAAATTAATTCGCTAATCATCACTCCAACACGCGAATTGGCAATTCAGATTGGCGTCAGCTTTACTGTTTATGGGAAATTCACGGGAATTAAGAATACTGTCATTTTCGGAGGAGTGAAGCAAGGCGCCCAAACGGACGCTCTTCGCAAAGGTGTCGATATTCTCGTTGCAACTCCAGGAAGACTTCTGGATCTAATGGATCAGGGTTTCGTCAGATTAAAGGCCGTTGAATATTTCGTATTGGACGAAGCTGACCGCATGCTCGACATGGGTTTCATCAACGACATTCGAAAGATCATCGCCAAATTGCCGGATAAACGACAGTCTTTGTTTTTTTCAGCAACAATGCCGGGAAAAATTGTAGAACTTTCGAGAAAAATTTTAAAAAATCCTAAAAAAATCGAAGTAAGTCCGGTTTCATCAACTGCTGATACGATACAGCAATATCTGTATTACACTAATAAAGCACATAAGAAAAATTTGCTGAAGCATATACTTCAGGATAAAAAAATCAATCAGGCATTGTTGTTTTCCCGTACAAAACATGGCGCCGATAAAATAGCGCGTAACCTGAAAAAACAAAAGATTAAAGCGGCAGCTATACATGGTGACAAAGCCCAAAATCATAGACAAAAGGTTCTGGCACAATTTAAAGAAGGCGAAATAAGGGTGTTGGTAGCAACGGATATTGCGGCAAGAGGGATTGACATTGACAAATTAAAATATGTAATCAATTACGATATACCGAATATAGCCGAAACATACGTCCACAGAATAGGTAGATCCGGTAGAGCAGGAGAAGAAGGTAATGCTATATCCCTTTGCGAACCTGAAGAAAATGCTTATATAAAAGATATTGAAAAATTGATAAATCTGAGAATCGAACATGTTAAAGAAAATCCTTTTCCGCAAACAGACAAACCAATGACCGAAATGGAAAAAAGGGAATCGGAAAAAGAGAAACAACGAAGAAGGCAAGATTTTTTTGCCGCAAGGAAGAAAAAACAAAATAGACCAAATTCATCAAAGTTTTCCAGGCAAAAAAAATAGATTTGGGAAAATTTTTAACCAGGTGATATAGAATGGTGGTTAATAATTATTTTAAAAAATCTCTAATAAAACTATCGAACTGACTTTTATATGCGAATGGTGAATTCAGAGCCAGAATTAAATCCTGTGTAAAACAGGTTATAACTAATGTAACATTTAAATTAATAAAAAATTAATTTTTATTGAGCCACTCACTTAAATAACTATTAACATTATTCGATTGGAGGTTTTAAATGGCAAAAGGAAAAGACAAAGGGAAAACACAAGAAAAGAAAAAACCACAAAAAAGTATTAAAGAAAAAAGAAAATTAAAAAAGGAAAAAGGCTCAAAGACTTCTTAATTTCAGTTAATTTTAATCTATGATAACTAAATTTACAGTTGCATTTTGAGAAGAGTAAACTTATGACAAATAATGATATCCTGCGCCGTATCCGTTATACATTCGACTTCAATGATTCGAAAATGATTGCTCTGTTTGGCTTAGCTAATCTTGAGGTAACCCGCGGGCAAGTTAGTAATTGGTTGAAAAAAGAAGACGATCCTGCCTATAAAAATTGTACTGACGCTCAACTGGCAATTTTTTTAAATGGATTGATTATTGATAAACGAGGAAAAAAAGAAGGGCCGCAACCCAAGCCGGAGAAAAATATATCGAATAATATTATTTTTAGAAAATTGAAAATTGCATTAGACCTGCAAGCCAACGATGTATTGGATATTTTGGACCTGGCAAATTTGCGTATAAGTAAACACGAACTAAGTGCATTTTTTCGGAAGCCGGACCATAAACACTACCGTAACTGTAAAGATCAGGTCTTGCGTAATTTCCTAAAAGGTTTACAGCTTAAATATCGCGATAATATTTAAGTGAAATCGAAGTTTATGTGGACCAATATTTTAGCTGAAACATATAAAGAGCGGGTTAAAATCACACATAACAGAACATATTATAGAAGAGTTGCGAGCATTAATAAAGTGACTTCCGATAAAGTAAGCTCTCCCATTTGATTTGGCTATAGTTCCTTTTTTATTGTGTAAATGTCTTGTTTCTTTGAATTATAGTCATTATTTTTAACTCTTTCAACAATAATTACAATATAGCAAGCTTTGTAGAGACACAACACGACCCTGTCGAGGGTCAAAGAGTTATTTTGCCTGCCTGAGGCACGAATAACTGAAGTGGTTAGGATTATGTGGAAAAATGGAGAAAAACCGAAAAGACAAGAATTATTAATGAAATTATTCGAAACATTGGAGAAACAATTAAAAAGAAAATTTGAAGCGCAGAAAATATTGATCGGGATATCCCCCAAATTCGCTGCCTGCTACTCCATCCGATATGAAAGCCAGCAAATAAGCCTCCCAATTAGACGATAATGAATAGGAAAGCGATGGCGCCAATATCCACGAACAATCGTTTGGATTAAGTATCATAAAAATATCCCCTCGTAATAGCGGCGTCAAATCGTAGGCAAATTCCTGAAAAATCGAGTTTCGTGCAGGGCTTAGCTCGCCTGTTTGTAAAATTTCCCATTGGCGGTAACCGGCGTTTTTAGTCACCCCTAATCCGTTATACAAATATTCCGTATGGATATAAAAACTATTCGAAAAAGTATAGTCATATGAGAGAACAATGGTCCAAAATGGATTTTTGAGTACCTTCGAAACATATCCGGGCAGAAGATAAATGGATTGATCATAGTTCTTATCCGGTTTTGACCAAAGCACCTCGCCTCTGAATCCGCCGTCAAACAGGTTTCCTGCCCAGTTGAAACCCATACGCCACATTTTTTTCTGCCAACCGGGGAGAAAGGCAAAATCATAATTCCATTTATTTACAACATAGCGTCCGGCATAAATCACCTGCTCAACCGTTCTGCCCGGCGTAGCAGCAATATTTAGCTGCGAAACCGGCCCGGTATAATAATTCAGAATCAATGCGTCGGTGCCCGGTCGCTCTTCATAAACAAAATCAAGAATATTGAAGGGATTAAACAAATCGGTCGGATTCCAAACAAGGCAGGTTCCCCATACAATGCGCTGCCGTCCCAAAATAGCTTCGAAATCCTGCCAGCCCCAATCTATATTCAAACGATCTATCTCGGTATAGGCCGCAATATTCTTCTGATCAATATGGGTTATTTTTGAATCAAAATAGTAACTGCTTTTACTAAAACCATTCATCAGATTAATATAGCCCTGCACATTATCCTGATATATTAGCAGCGTCCGTCCCTGTGCCGTTAGGATTAAATTATCATTGGCATACCAGAATAAATTTAAGCGTAATTGCGAACTATTTTGATAATTCCCAAAATCTATGGGAATATTATAAAAATCACCATGATATAAAGTTGAAAGATTTTTTGCATAACCCCTAAGCTCAACATCAGAGAGTTGAGCTTTTAAGGAACCATGAGAAAGAAGCAGAAAAAAAATAAAATATCTTGCAAACTTTCTGTATGAAAACATCGTTTTTCCCATTCACTATTATCTTTTTATCCACTCAGAGGAAAAAGAAACATGTTTTATGGACTCCTTGCCTTCCGAAGTTACATAAGAATACGTCACATGAATTAATCCGCTTTTTGCCTGAATAACTGCGGGATAGCTATAAGATCCCTTCCCCTTTTCCAGATATTTTTTCCACTTCCAGGTAGCGCCTTCATCTTCCGATAACGCAACAGCCAATTGGCTGCGGGTATCTTCCGTATCATTATACACCATAATCCACCGCCCATCTTGTAAACGAATCACTTCCAGGCTGGAACTTGGATTGGGAATATCCGTATCAACGGCCCATGACCAATCCTCTCCGTCATTTTTAGATGTGCTAATCAACACACGCATCGGGACGCTGCCGTCATCACGAAAATAGGCCACTAATGTTCCGTCATTTTTTCTTATAATTGAGGGTTGATTCGGACCAAAGCCTACCATAGGCTTACTGGAATGCCAGGTTTTCCCCTGATCATCCGAGTAAGCAGCCATAGAAAGATTATATCCATCAGAATAAATGGGCAAAATAATCCGACCACCGGGTAATATAATGGGATGTGTACGCATCATCCATCCTGTTTGCCGTTTGACAGGATCTTTCGCAGCTTCGATAGTCATTTCTGTAAATAGCGGGGCATATTCCGACCAAATTGGCTCTTCCTTTTGTAGTTCATTAAACCCTTTTTCCACCGTTTCGGCAAAAATTTCACCCGGCTGCAAGGTAATTACCCCCTGCCAATCCCAATTCGGCGTACCTTCTCCCTTATAATCCGTGGATGTCCTGTATTTTAACAGTGACCTTTCCCACCTGTTAGCCACAACAGCAGCCCAAAACATCCATAATTTATTCTGCTTATCTATAAACAGGACAGGATTACAATCGGGTAAATTATAGGTATCCGCCATCACAAACATAGGGCTCCACTTTGTCTGGCCGCTATTCAACCGCGCTCCATTTACGAGCACATCATTTGCTTTCCGTTCACCGGAACCATGAAACCAGCAAACAAGAAAACTTCCCGGTGATGTTTCAATGATGCTGCTGCTGTGTGTATGCTTATCCACAGGTGGAAAAATCAGCTCACTTTTTATTCCTGATCCGGCAAAAACATTTTGAATTATAAATACGCCAATTATTAATAATGTACTCTTCATGTAATCATCCTTTCTGTTAAAAACGGGTAATAAAAAAATAGTAGTAATTTACTCATCAGTCTCGGAAATTAAATTCGTGGATATTCATAATTAAGATTTCATATGATTAACATCAATTTTACCATCCAATAGTGTAATAATACGGCGTGCCCGTTTCATTACCCGTGGGTCATGGGTGGAAAAAATAAAGGTCATAGCATTCTTTTCATTTAATTCTTCCATTAAATCAAGCAGAGATTCTGCCGATGTGGAATCCAGGTTTGCGGTGGGTTCATCAGCAAGCACAAAAGCCGGTCTGGATGCCAGCGCTCTTGCCACGGCCACACGCTGTTGTTCTCCGCCTGACAATTGTGAAGGATGCGTATTAATTTTTATTTCCAGACCTACATCCTTTAATAATTCAACAGCACGGTGCTCCCGTTCTGCTTTGGATACCCCTTGTAATAACATGATAAACTCGACATTCTCTTTGGCTGTAAAAACAGGTATTAAATTATAAGCCTGAAAAACGAAGCCTATTTTTTTTAGGCGGAAGCTTACCAATTGATTCTCTTTTAGTTTAGATATATCAATACCGTCTAAGACTATTTTGCCTTCGTTAAACTCATCCAATCCACCGATTAAATTGAGTAGTGTTGTTTTACCCGAACCGGAGGGTCCAACGATAGCGGTAAATTCATTCTTACTGATTTGCATATTTATATTTTGAACCGCATAAACAGGAACTGTTTTTGTATTATAGATTTTAGTTAAATTGGTAATTTCTATGAGAGCCATTTTTTATACTCCTAATTGGTCATAACGAAATTTAAATATTTTCAATAAAAAATACAGTCGTCAAGTTTAAAATAAATCTCTTATTGATCTAATCAACCTAATTGTCTAAACAAATCACTAATCACCAGTTACTAATTACAACCATTAGTATTGAGTTTTGAACCTTTCAACCCTGAACTCTAAACCCCATCTAACCTTGAACTTTCTAATACGTTCTGATTGCTTCCGCCGGTTGTATATGTATTGCTTTCAAAGCAGGATAAATAGCTGCAATATTTGCTGCCAAAACAATCATAATCGATAAGGCAACATACATAGAAAATGGTAACATGGGATAGAGCATCGTACCAACGCCAAAACTTTCCATACTCGCAGAAATAATAGATAAATCTATTCCGACTTTCGACAAATAATTAATTGTTAAAAATGCAATTATCATTCCCATTAGACCGCCCGTTACGGATAAGAATATTGTCTCTAAAATTACCATAGTAAAAATTTTTATTCTTTTCATACCAACCGCTATTAAAACACCAAATTCATGTATACGATCAATTATTGACATAAGCATGGTATTTGTAATACCAAAAATCAACGCAAATAAGATTATAGCGACAAATAAGTACGTAAAATTTTCCATTGAGGTCGAAAGGAAAGCAATTTCCGGTGCAATTTCTTCCCACGATTGAATAGATAAATTTTTATATTTTGCTTTCAATATATTCAAAATTTCGGGAATATTTTTTTTGGAATTGAGACGAATGGCAATTTCATGTATTATGGGTTCTGTATCAAGGATGCGAAACAAATCCTTTTGATTTACAAAAACATTCATCTCATCAAATTGAGTCGATTCTGTTTTAAATATTCCCACAACCCTGCACGAATTATATACAATAGACTCTTTGATCCCCTCAAAGCTCAAAATAACTTTCGAGCGTAATTTCAAGTTCAATCTTTTTGCTAATTTTTCACCAATAATTATCCTGTTTTTCTTTGATAATTCTTTATAAGAACCCTGTATTAACTGGTTTGATATAGATGTCGTTGTTTCTGCATCCATAGGATTAACACCGATAATTTTTACACCAAAAGTCGAAGCAGGAGATGCGGCCATTCCTTCTATTAAAGTCCTTCCTGAAACAGATTTGATATTTTTAATTTTCTTTAGTTCTATCACTATTTCCGGACCATTGGCAATAAATTCCCGGACATCTTTTTCACTTTGGTAGTTAGGTTTATGCATCTGTATATGGCTTAAATCACGGTTTATAGCTGTATTAACAACCGATTCTCCCATTCCCATCATGATGGCGCCTGATAATAAGCCTCCCCATAATCCAAATGTAAGTGCGATTATTACGATGGAGCTGCGTTTCTTATTTCTCCAGATATTTTTCCAGGAAAGCGCAATTAACATCGGATACTCCTTTTAAAAATAAAAACGTACATACAGATGCACAATTATGCGTCTCAACAAACAAACCCCAACCACGTACAGACGCACGATCGTGCATCTCAACAGCATTTCTTCATCTCATCATCCGAAAATCTCCTACTCTCTCATCGCATTTACCGGGTTCAATCGATAAATATGAATAATAGAATAAATTGCCGTAAATGCTACGATTAATAAAACAACTTCAGCCTGGGAAAAAAATATCAATAATTCCTTGCTAAAAAAGAAAATAGGCTCAATCCCTAATGAATCAAAAAGCTTTGCCCCTTCTCCGGAAATTGGAATCGGATTATTATGCAAATAAAAAATAACAGGAAAACTTACAATAATTCCTGCAATAATTCCGAGTGATGATACAATGATCGTTTCAATAATTGTAACAATCATCAGCTTTGCTTTTTTCATTCCCACTGAGATTAATATACCAAATTCCTTAGCCCTTTCAGCCATCATCATCATTACCGTTCCAAGTATTCCAAAACCGATTACAATATATAATATCGCTAACATGATAAGCCCACCGGCATTATCTACCTGGATATTTTGTTTTAACTCAGGCATCATTTTTTCCCAACTTAAAATATCATATTGGTCTCCCACAATCGATCTTATTTGATCTGTAACATCGTCTAAATGATGAATATCATCAATCATAATAGGCAGGGAAGTAATTCTCTTTTCAGCTGAAAACACTTCCTGAGCTTTTGATAATGTCATGAAAATTAAACCATTATTCATCTGTTCAAATGGTAATTTTATAATCCCTTCAATCGGTAATATGGCTGCGGCAATTTGTCCATGAAAGCCCTGTCCATATAAAATAATACTATCATTAATAGATATTTTTAACATTTGGGCTAATCCGGAACCAAGCAGAACACCACTTGAATTGACTTCTAAATACTTCCCTTTAATGACTCTTTTTCTTACTCCGGTCATTTTTGTCTCATGCACAGGATCAATCCCGATAACAGATGTAACTTTTGTAATTAATCCATGAGAAATCAAAGAGAATGTCTCAAATCTCGGTGTTATATTGGTAACATTTTCAGTCTGAGATAATTTGATTAAAGTTGCCTGGTCTACTATCATACTTTTATTAAGAGATCTGTTATCCCAATATCCTTTACCCTGTATCTGCAGATAACCGGTAAAAAGCTTAGCGGAAGAGTGAATCATATAACTATACGACCCTAATTGAGCTGATCGCATGAAGATGGC
>JAUVIB010000248.1 GCA_030592985.1 Calditrichaceae bacterium
AGCTCATTCCAAGCCGGATATAATTCCCTCTAAAGGCAGCAGCACCTACTAAATCAGATCCAAAAAGAATGCGGGAGAGATCATACCGTGAAAAAAGTTCCAGAAAAACACCCGTGTCACATATGGCTGAGGTATCAATCCATAGATTTTCTGCAACCGGCAGAGAATCTAATGTGGCAGCCATGTTGGGTGCAATGAAATTACGTCCGCAATGTGCAAGTATAAATTGGACTTTTGGATATTGATTTATAAGTCTGGAAATATCTTTTAAATTGTCCGGATCTGCCATTCCCCGTGATTTTGACACATGCAGCGTGATACAAAGTCCATAGTTGTTCGCAATATTCAACTGTTCCTCAGTGATGAAATCGGTTATTCTTGCATCTTGTTTATCCTCAACAAAAGCATGGACAAGATAAGGTTTTAATCCGGAAGGTTTATATCTACAAATTTCATTTTCTAAATTATCAAGAGACATATGTGGTTTAGTCATAAGGGAGAAACGATTTTTGATACCTGTTACGTTCTGGGCAACGAATCTGTTTTCTGCATCAATATCGCAATTATACACGGGCATTCCCATTACTAACCCGTTTACTTTCGATTCAGGGAACAGAGTCTGCCAACAATCTTGTAAATCACTCATTTCCACATCGTAGAAAAAGGGATCAGGCTCTTGTGTATCAGCATTGTAACCATAGTCATGATACGCTGTTTTCAGTAAATGAGAATGCGCGTCAAATATTTTTTCTGGTAAAAATGGACGTATTTCATTGTCGTAAATGAAAATATCGTCGCTGTTTCGTTTCTGTTTTTCCATCTATATGAACCTTGCTATTTAATAGTATAGGAATTTCAAAGTTTTGTTGAAATGAAGGTAAATATAAGCAAACCACGAAGCACACCACGCCTTAAAGATTGGCGGGCAGGCTAAGAACACGAAAATATTATTTATTTTTTTACTTCGTGTATTTCGTGATCTTCGTGGTGATTTCTACCTGAATAAACAAAAACATCGTTAATTAATTTGCGAAGCTATGTTCTTATAGCTTTAATTATCAATTCCTTTACTTTTTTCAAAGGGAATCAGACTTAATAATACACTTATAATCACACCAACAAAAAATGATATAGGAATGATCCACAAAAATGATATGTTAACTGAAAACAGTTCCTGTGAAAAACTAACCATGATTGCAACAATACCGCTGGAGAGGGTACCGATAAAAGTTGCATTCGGTTTTGCAATGCGTACAAACATTGCCATAAAAAATGGTACGAAAAGAGGCGCTGTTAACAAGTTAACCGTTTTATAGGATAATTCTAATAAGTTGCCTTTAACATTGCCAATGACCAAGCTTAACAGGACAATTACGATACCGATAAAGAAGGAAATTATTGTAGCCAACTTGATTTTTTTAGCTTCACTAATTGTTTTATTTTGAAGACGAAGAATAAAATCATTTACAATGGATAAGGCAGAAGAATTAATACCTGATGAAAGACTTGACATTGCTGCTGCAAGTAAACCGGCAAGTACAAGGCCTGAAAAACCTGTCGGAAGGCCAATAGCGATAAATCGTGGAAACAAGGTGTCTGCTCCATCAATGATAGATGTTCCGGCCGATAGAAATCCGGGATTCATCTTAACATAGGCGAAAAGACTAAGCCCTAAAATGATAAGGAGAATATTGACAAGAATACCGATAATTATATTACTTAGATACATCCGGCGCGCTGCTTTAACATCCCGTGTTGCCAGGTAACGTTGAATAGCCATTTGATCGGATCCGGCCGTGCAGACATACCAGCCAAAAGTAGAAATAAATACCGTCAAAAAACTCACCCTAACATCCGTATCAAAAAAGACCCAACCGGACCAATTCTCAGGCCATTGAGATGGGATAATATCGGACACACTTCCCAATTGATTAATAATTAAAACGATAGCCAGAATTGTACCGCCAAATAAAACAAATGATTGTACGACATCGGTTAAAACGACACCCCTCAATCCGCCGCTGGAAGTGTAAATTATAGTGATAATTCCCATTACAATGCTCACTAATAAGGCATTTTGCTCCGACCATCCCATAATTGGGACAATTATTTTTTCTGCCACCATGTAGATAATCACTGACATCCAGAGAAAACGCATTATTAAAAAATAGATTGCGGCGAGGAGACGATTTTGCAAACCCAATCTGGTTTCCAGCAATTCATAAGCGCTGGTAATTTTAAGTTTCATAATAAAAGGGATGAAAAAATAAGCGACTATGAAGTAAACAAATGGCAAAGCTATAACCAATAAAAATATCATCGGACCGTGTTTGATCATTTCTCCCGGCAAAGAGAGATAGGTAATAGCGCTAAACATGGTTGCAAAAAGAGAAATCCCAACCTTCCACGATTTCATCCCCCGCCCGCCTAACATATAATCATCCGCGCTTTTATTCTTACGAGAATAATAAAAACCGACAGCTAACATTCCAATTCCATAGCCGATAATTATGATCCAATCCAACAAAGTCAATGCAATTTTGTCAATATTCATTTTTTATCTCCGGATTATTTATTGCGCGTTTAATTTACGAGTTAAATGCCTGAGATTTTTCCAAGATGATGTTAAAAAAAATCTAAAGATTACAATCAAAGAAAATCACCCAAGACAGTTAAAATTATCATTCAGGTAAAAGCTATACCAAAAGCATCCCGGCGGAGGAATCTTAATCATAAAATTTATCCATAAATATCAATAAATTTCAAAGCACAAAATTCAGATTCCCGCTTAAAACGTGCGAGAATGACAAACTTAAAGGTTTTTAATCTTCATATCTGCAACAATTATTGATATGTCCCAATGCCAATATGAAAATGTTTTTGAAAGAATCTTACTCTATTATTCATCTTTCAACATTCTGAGAACTTCTTTAACCATAATTTGCCCTGCTTTTGCAGGAAAGATACTATTAGAAGCCTCATAGCCTCCCTCTTGTTCTGCTTCTTCGGTAACAAGATATCCTGCTAAAACGCCGTTGGACAGACTGACGACAAATATCTTTTCCGGCCAGTTACTTTTGATAATCAGCGAATACTCAACAAACATTTCTCCCGGCAGAAAAACGAAATAATTACTATCAATACCGATTATGTTGATCTCCGCCGGCAAGACGGATTGATATACTTTTTCAAGTTTTCCGTTGACCGCCATTTCAGCCAGTTGTTTGTTCTCTTCAGCTCCAAACCAGTCACATTCAATCGTCCTGATTTCTGAAGACAACGCGCCGATCTCCCGCATTTGTTTTAGTTTATTCCTCACTAAAATCTCTTTTTTCTCTGCAGCTTCAATGGATATGAACTTTTTTTGAGGAAGCATAACACTGGAGTGCTGTACGGAAAGCGTTACCCAATCTTTAAAATGAGTATCATCCAACTGTCTGACACTTTTCACAATTCGTTCGCCTAACATAAATCCTAATCGTTGTGCTTCATCAAAAGTATTGGATTTAACAAAGTGCCTTGGTGATTGATTACCGGATGGCCCGGTGTGGTAGAGTGAAATTCCATCTTCTCCCAGCTCTTTTTTAATATATTCACGCGTAAAACCCGGAAAATCAGCCGAATAGAGTTTTGAATCCTCATGCAATATTGTCGGGTGCATACAATAGACCGTTGATATAGCAAATATCTTATCCGTTTTAATATCCTTTAGAACAATTACTGGTACCTCCGGATCTACGGCATCTGTTTTACTACGCCGGTTTCCTCCCACGCCGCTGCCGTCTGCGATGGTGAGAGCAATTTTACATTCCTTTTTATTATGAAACGCTTCTATGTAAACCTGTACCAGTTTATCCACGAGATAAGAAATATATTCAGGGTCTGCTTTGAGCACAACCGGATCATAAAAAATATCACTAAAAATCACCGGCCCTGAATGCGTATGTGAAGCGGAAATCATGAGATTTTGTTCCGGGATTCCAGTCTGCTTATAAACACGCTTTCGAACTTTTGCAGCAATTTCCCGGCTTATAAAAACAACGTCCACTGCACAAAACCCGATTTGCATTTCACCATTATCAATAATCAAAGCGGAGGCATACAACGGATCATGAATCCCTTCGCTTATTCTTTCAACATGTGGATAACCATGTAAGAACATTGGCTTCTGCGGCGTAACATCAATAATAGCTGCACCGGCTTGTAATTTTTTCAATTTTCACTCCCAAAAAGAAAACGGATATTATTTTTATAAGCGATTCTATCTTTTATCCCATCAGGTAAACTATTTAATAGTTGTGCTTCCTCATTAAAATCGCATTGAAGTGTATCCTCCACTAACGTACCATCCGCTGTATAGTATTTTTGAATCCAATAATAAAACGGCGTATCGCTGCCCCAAAGCATCGTATCAGGATAATTTTCTGTCAATCCTGTAATCACGGATAAAGGGTCCTTATAATCTGCAAAAAAGCGCGTCTCTTCTGTAGCAATACTCAGTGAATTCTGCAAAACGAGTTTACAATGAATAATAAATGCCGAGAGATCAACAAAGCAATTTTTCAGACGATTAGCTTTTTCCAATACGGGTTTAGCAAAGCGGGCTGAATGGGCAATACAGACCCGAATGTCCGGATGACGCTCCGCAAAATCAACAATATCGTAAGCTGATGCCCAAGGATCCTCAGGATGTACAGCAGAATGAAAAACAATAGGAAGCTGTTTTTTTCGTGCAAAATCAAGTATCGGTTTGCCTTTTGTCTCCAGATCGTTCACAAATGCCTGAATATATGTGGTGGCTGTTTTTAGGCCAAAAACCGGATATTTTTCTGATAGCTTCTCTAATTGGAAAGCTTGCTTTTCCGCCTCCCTTGATGGATCAAACATTAGAAAAGGAAGTACTTTGTGATTGTTTTCCGGGAATATTTCATTGATCTCATTCAGTAAATTCCTATTTTCCAATTCGTAAGGAAAACCGCAATGCTTTTTCGTTGTTTTAATCTTCGATGATTGATTATCGTTTTCACAAAAGGCAGAATCCACAAAGGGAAAAACAACACTATGACCAATTCCCAAGACTTCCATACGAATAATAAGGTCTTCAAGAGAAAGCGCATAAGGATAGCCGAATTGATAATAAAATTTTTGCGAAATACCGATATGAGTGTGAATATCAATAATCGATTCTTTACTCTTAAGTAATTTCTTTATTTCTTGTCTATTCATTATTTTACCTGATATATTCATGAATATTATATTTATCAAACAGCAACATTTAAGCTTCCTCTTAAAACAGGTTTTTGAAGTTTACTGTATTTAAAGATTTCTCGACACAATCCCGACAAAAAACGTCTGGATTGTGCTCGAAATGACAGATAAATGTGTCATTTCGACTGGAATTCGCCATTTTTTTGGCGAATAGAGTGGAGAAATCCTTATTTTGCAACATCTTGAAATAAATTGGATTTAACTCATTGATTATATGCTACTTATACTATTCTATCCTATTTTAGAATTATTCAGATTAGTATCCTTTTTCCCAATCCGGCTC
>JAUVIB010000372.1 GCA_030592985.1 Calditrichaceae bacterium
AAAAGACATTACAAAGTTTACATGACAGCAGGTTAAATTGTATCTATCATAAATAATTTTTTAAATGTGCTAAGCATACCAAGGTTATTACAATTCCCGTAGGAGCAGTTGGAACAATCACTTTTTATTATTTTTTAAAAAACTATTTTCGGTTAATATGCCTTTTTTGCAGGTTATGCACTTAAGTGTAACCTGCTTTTCATATTATTCTCTTTTCCCTCGTTATGTTTAATTGTACCTTGCTTGAAATGTAACTTTTTTAGTAAGTTAGCGTATATTACCATTAAGTTAAACGATAGGTATTCCTATGAATTACAGAGTTACAATTATTGTATTATTATTGATTACTATTTCCTTTTCTCAAAAGCGCCACGAGAATATTTCCAAGATTGAAAAAGAAGCTAAAGAAAAATATATTACTAATAGCAGTCTGCAAAATCATTATTATGAAGGATTGACTACGATTAATGATGGCCAGTTAATCAGCGGTAATATTATTGTCCGTGAAGGCGATTTAACCATCTCAGGAACTATCGAAGGTGATGTATTGGTTTTGTTCGGAGATATCAGGATAAAGAGCACTGCAAAAATTACCGGAAATGTTACCTGTCTTGACGGATCCATTTTTCAGGCCGAAAAGAGCTTTGTTGCCGGCAACCAAATTGAAACCAGCGCCAAAAATCTTATTAAAAAAGAAGAGTGGAAAATGCGTCCGAAAAATCAAAATATGGATGATGAAAACTGGTTGGTAAATGATTATTACGGTGAATACAGCACTTTGCCTTTGGGTTTTTGGAAAAAACAATTTCTATTTAGATTTAATCCCGTCCAGGGATGGTTTATAGGTATGTCCGTTCCGGAAAATGTGCAGCCATTAGACAAATACTTTGATATCTATGGTTTTTTAGGGTATGGTTTTGCAGAATCCAGATGGGGCTATTCAATTGGAATAAACCGCTGGCTATTTGACCCCTATAGATATCGTTTTGAAATTGGTGCAAAAGGATATGATTATACAGCAACAAATGATGGCTGGATTATTGCCCCAATTGAAAACACTTTAACATCCGTTTTTTTACATGAAAATTATCAAGACTATTATGGATTAAAGGGATTTGAGGTTCATGCCAGTCAAAACCTGTCAATATTCTTTAAGGCAAAATTGGCCTTTTTTAATGATGACTATACCTCATTGAAAAATAATACCAATTGGGCTTTATTATATCCCAACCGCAGCTATTTCCCGAATATTGAAATTAACTCCGGTAATATGCGCAGCATTTATGGTGAATTATATTATGATTCACGAAATAATAAAAAAAACCCGGATTCAGGATGGTATAGTAAAATATCAATGGAAGTCTCCAATCCTGATATTGGTGGAGATTTTTATTATAACCAGTACAAAATGGAGTTTAGACGGTATCAGAGATTGGGAAAATTGGAACGACTTGATATGAGATTCATGGTGGGCTCTTCCGAACATGATTTACCCATACAAAAATACTATTATCTCGGAGGATTTAGCTCATTACGTGGATTTTCTTATAAAGAATTTAGTGGAAATCGTGTTTTATTGGCAAATCTGGAATATAATGTAAGTCCCAGGCTGATGTTCTCTGATCTTTTTATGGGAGCAATGCGCTTTATTATATTATTTGATTTTGGAAGAGCCTGGTTTACACCTACTGAAGATAAATGGTATGAAGGCTTTTCATCAATGACCGCTTCCGATATAAAATTTAATTACGGCATTGCTCTAACCAACCAAGATGGAAGCTTTAGATTGGGAATTTCCAAAAGAACCGATAGATCTTCTGATGCTGTTAAAATTGTTTTTCGTTTAAGAAAGCCATTTTAAAATGATGAAATCTAATTACATATATATTTTTATAACCCTATTAATGTTTTATTTTGTGCATGCGCAGGGGAAGACTCTGGAATTAAAAATAGGGAAAAAGCAGATTACCATTGGCGGATTTATTCTTGATTCCTCCAAAACAGTTAACATTGAAGCGGTTGGAGCAGGGAATAATGAACCGATAAAAAGAATTCATAATTTTCAGGAAGATAAATTTAATTTATACGCCTACGCCTGGATATTAAATTCAACTTCAAGATCAATGGTCTGGCGCATGACCATTGATAATACAGAAAGAGACTGGTGGGATAAATGGAACAGGATGTTTAAAGGAGACATTGTCCTGCCTAAAGGAAGATACGAAATATATTTTTCCGCCGTTGAGCCGCTGTATTTTAATTGGCACGAAGGATTTTTCAGCCTGGGCAGGCTGTTTGATAAGATTATAGGGGAAGATACATGGTGGGAAGACCATTCCAATAAATGGTCATTTAAGATTAATGGTGTTGATAAAATTTTAAGCGAAAAAGATATACACGATTATTTGAAACAAAAAAATGAAAAAAATATTGTTCATATTACCGGAAAAAATAGCCAGGCTTTTACTGAAAGTGAATTTAGTCTAAAAGATAAAATCCGAGTAAATATCCACGCTATCGGTGAAGGTTATAAGGGCAAAATGTATGATTATGGTATGCTTTTAAATAGGGATACACATAAAAAGATATGGGAAATGAGGGAAATTGATACAGAATATGCCGGAGGCGCTGTAAAAAATCGTCTCGACCGGAAAAAAATCACTCTAAACCCGGGAAATTATGTGGCCTATTTTAAATCTGACGGCAATCATTCGCTTGAGAAGTGGAATGCCAATCCTCCTTACGATCCTCTATCATGGGGTGTAAGTATCAAAGTTGATGATAAAGAATATAATCCGGAAAGCATAATAAAAGTCCCCTATAAGAAGAAAGAACCATTTCTTCAGTTTACACAAACTGGAGATGATGAGCGACTGAAAAAAAATTTCACATTAGAAAGCTCCTCCTGGATTAAGATATGGGCAATTGGTGAAGGACGCAGAAATGAAATGGCTGATTACGGTTGGATAAAGAATGCGAACACAGGTAAAACTGTGTGGAAGATGGAGTATGACAAAACAGAACATGCGGGTGGTTCATCTAAAAACCGTGAATTTCTCGGTTCCATTTATCTCGACAAGGGAACCTATACAGTCTACTTCCGAACAGACGATTCACATTCCTATGAAGAATGGAATTCACGTCCTCCGGATTCACCCAAAAATTGGGGCATATCTCTCTATCAACTTTCTGAAGATGATTCAATCAGTGTCAGCATATTTTCACCTTTAGAAGAAAATGATAAAACTATCATCGCTCAATTAACAAAAATCGGCGATGATGAACACCAAATGAAAAAACTCATTATAAAAAACCCGACTCGTATTCATATTCTATGCATCGGAGAGGGTATGGATGATGAGATGTTTGATTATGGCTGGATTGAAGATATGGAGTTCCGTGAAACTGTATGGCGTATGAATTATTATGAAACCCAGCATGCAGGAGGAGCCCGGAAGAATAGGAGAGTGGATAGTTATATCACGCTTTCGCCCGGAATTTACAGAATTAATTACCGCTCTGACGATAGCCATTCCTATAAAAGCTGGAACGATGATTCTCCTGATGATATTAACCTTTGGGGAATCACAATTTATGAAATTTCAGAAAAACAGTAAAAGGTTTAAAAATGAAAAAAAGAATACTTGTTTATGGCATCTTCCTGGCTTTTTTAATGAGTACAGCATCTTTCTCCGCCACTATTGAAGAACTTTTTAAGAAACGATTTGCTATCAAGGAAGGATCTTTAGTTACCCTATTTAACAATAATGGCGATATTACAGTCGAATCCTGGAACTCGGACCAGATTGAAATAATAGCTAATAAAAAAACGCATGCAACCAGCTCTGCTAAAGCCCGTGAATTAATGGATGGACTTAAAGTGAAAATCGAATCCACCGATAATGGAATTACAATAAAAACTATTTCCCCTTCAAGCAGGAAGTGCGACAGCGGTTTTTTTTCATGGCTCTTATCCTCCGGTAGTGGTGGAACTTCCGTAAGTTATACTTTAAGAGTT
>JAUVIB010000465.1 GCA_030592985.1 Calditrichaceae bacterium
AGTAATTAAATAGAATTATTAATGAACGAAAGGAGGTTGCTATGAAAAGACAAGAGCAATTAAGTAAACAAGAAATAATAATTAAACGAGACACACAATTAACTAAAATAAAAAAAAACAATAAGGAAATTTAAAATGAAAAAATTAGGAGATTTAAAATGAAACAAGAAAATTTGATAAAATTTGCAGCAGAAGTAAAAATCAGCATCCGTACACTTAAAGCCAAATACGGCGATTGTATTTACCGTGAAGGCCGTCAGACTTTTATCGATCGGGATGAATTTGAAAGCAAATTCCAGGAACGCTCACGGCAGGGAAAAGTATCGAAGAAGGTCATCACAAAATTGACGCGCATTAGCCGGTTGGATTTCCACTTAGACCGTCTTCGAACTCAGATTGAAAAGTACAAGAGAATAGTTGCAATGGCTAAACAGAAATATGAGACTACCAAAGAACCGGCTGAGAAAGAGATTAAGCTTCTTGTCTATCTGGATAAGCAAAAAAACCTCCGGTTGCTGAAAGTAAAAAACGAGAAGATAAATGATCGTAAAAAAGATGCAATTGAAAAAGCAAGATTAGAACTTTCTGAATATGATAGTGATGGATTGTTAGTAGAAATCTAATCAGAGCATAAATTGTGGGCTGGTGAAATACCAGCCCACATTTATTTTAATTAATAACTTTTATAAGGAACATTATAATGAATTATAAAAATGTACGAAGAGAATTTAAGTGACAAAGGTCTTATGGGTTAAATGACATTAGAAGATAATTTAGAGTTATTACTCAAGAGACTTGATAAATTGGAGATATCTGAAATTCTTGACGTTAAACAAGCCGCCAAATATTTAATTAAATCAGACTCTACAATTCGTAAATATATAAAAGAAGGTGTTATACCATTTCATAAAAAGGAAGGAGCAATATATTTTATAAGGCAGGAACTATTAAACTGGGTTATGGCGGGTTAAAATAAAATGAAAAGGCGGCAAAATATGTCGCCTTTTTTATTAAAACCCTTTTTGTTTTAATTTATTATTTCACTAATTTGTGGTCAAATGGGAGATTGAGAAAATATACATAATAAAAAAACATATGAAAATATTTATTGAAAACCCATAACTCATTAATTATCAATTTGTTACGAATATACATTAAAATAAATGTTATATTATCTGTGTTTCATCTGTGTAAATCTGTGGCAAAAATATTAATAACCCATTTACTCATTTTTTTTACAGGAATAAAAGAATGAACAAAAAACGCTCTCCCTGGCTTTGGGTACCTTCACTTTATTATGCCGAAGGTATGCCCTATGTTGTAGTGATGATGGTATCCGTTATTATGTACAAACGCTTAGATATATCTAACACGGACATCGCCCTTTATACAAGCTGGCTCTATTTACCGTGGGTGATCAAACCATTATGGAGTCCCATCGTAGATATTTTACGTACAAAACGGTATTGGATTGTTGCCATGCAGCTTTTGATTGGCGCGGGAATGGCAGGTGTTGCCTTTACTATTCCAACAGATAATTTTTTTCAATATACACTGGCCTTTTTATGGCTGATGGCATTTTCCAGCGCCACGCACGATATTGCCGCGGATGGCTTTTATATGATTGGCTTAGATACGCATGATCAGACATGGTTTGTGGGTTTTCGCAGCACATTTTATCGACTCGCTATGATTACAGGACAGGGGCTTCTCGTCATTCTCGCCGGATCATTAGAGACCTCTACAGAAAGCATTACAATGGCCTGGAGTCTTACGTTTACTATTCTTGCGATCATGTTCGTCGTTTTTCCCTTTTATCACTATTTTATATTACCCAAACCGGATGCCGACCAAACAAAAATATTGGAAAATTCGACTTTATTTTTTAAAGAATTTAAAGAAACCTTTGTTCTCTTTTTTAAGAAGGAAAAAATCGGCATTATATTAAGTTTTTTACTACTATATCGTTTTGGAGAATCTCAATTAGTAAAATTAGCCGCTCCTTTTCTCTTAGATGGAAAAGATGCAGGCGGATTGGCCTTAAGCACTACACAAGTGGGGCTTGTCTATGGAACGGTAGGTATAATTCTGCTCACCCTGGGAGGCTTACTGGGCGGATTTATCGCCGCAAAATACGGCTTAAAAAATTGGCTTATTCCCATGGCAATCGCTATTAATCTTCCTGATGTGGTTTATATTTATCTCTCCTATACACAGACACAAAATTTTCTAATTGTTAATATCTGTGTAGCCATTGAACAATTTGGTTATGGTTTTGGTTTTACGGCCTATATGCTTTATATGATATATATTTCCCGTGGTGAGCATAAAACAGCTCATTTCGCCATCGCCACCGGTTTTATGGCGCTTGGTATGATGCTGCCCGGAATGATAAGCGGCTGGCTGCAGGAATTGATGGGTTATAAACTTTTTTTCATTTATGTAATAATCGCAACAATACCGGGATTTGTACTAATTCCCTTCTTACCGGTAGATAAGGAATTCGGGAAGAAATAGATTCGGGCATTTTCTATCCTCAGCCGTCAATTACTGAAGATAGTTTGAAGTCATCACACTAAAAAATTCATTGGATTCATCATCAATTGTGGAAAAACGGATAGATCAACAACGGTTATCTGTGGATTATCTTGGGCCGTTTTATGATCTTTTTCCGTTCCATATCCCCAATCGGCGTAAAATTTATATAGTTTGACCCCGTTGGCTTTCGCCTCCAAAATATTGTCTAAACGGTCTTCCACAAATAAAATAGAACTATCCTGGTTTTTCCGGTGGATTTGTTTCAATGAAACAGATTTTTCCCCGCTTTCCAAGCCAAAGATATGCGTTTCCGGCAGATCAAGTCCGGCATATTTGCACAAGGCCGTCGTAAATCTTTTTTGTTTTGTAGTAATAATATAAACCGGATAAGGGCAATTTTTAACAGCTTCAATAACGCCCGGATAAAATTTATTTACCTTTAACCAGGAGTTGAAATCGGATTTTATCCAGTGATCACGGACGGTTCCAACTGTCTCTTTCATGACTTCCACCGAAATGCCCGTTTTCTTAAAAAAAATATTTTTGAGTTC
>JAUVIB010000430.1 GCA_030592985.1 Calditrichaceae bacterium
AATAGCCTTTAGCAGCGGCGGGAAATCATCCTTGTAGGTATCCGGCCCGCCAAAAGCGTCGGCGTCTTCCACATTCAATCGATCCGATATGTTGTGCAGCCAAAAACCCGGTAAGGTAACGTCAGAATCGATAAAAATAAAGAAATCGCCTTTTGCCTTTTTCATCCCCAGATTGCGAGCCGCTCCGGGTCCCTTATTTTTTTGGGCAAAGTACCTTATTGGCAGTGAAGTGTCTTGCTGGAACTGGCTGATTAATTCATCCGTACCATCTGTAGAACCATCATCTGCAATGATGATTTCAAATTGGTCTGTGCCAAAGTCCAAATTTTTTAAAGATATCAGCAGTTCAGTTAGTTCATCTTTCCGGTTAAATGCAGGTATAATAATTGAATAAAAATTGTATTTTCTCTGATTTGAAGATACCACTTCCGGTTATTTCCTTTTATTAAATTTTAATAAATAAGTATCCGGATTTTTTAGATGTATCACTTGTTGAAATCTCTGTGAGTTTTTTTTGAATGGCGGGCACAAGATAGCGGGGCGTTGAACCATATCCTAATTGTTCTACCACCACAAAGTCGACTTGATACCGATCTAGTTGGTTTATTATTTCATCAGAGTCTTTTGTGTATTTGTACTTTGTTGTCAATCTCTCAGAAAAAATATTAAAAATACTACCCTTTCTACAACAGACAATCGCGTTTTTCTCTGTATTAGTTTTCATCCACTTTGCAATACGAAAATAGTTTTTATATGCCGGCGGATATGGGTTATTCGCTTTTGCCTTTTCAAATTTTAAGGCTCCGGCCATTAAAAATAAACTGCCAAGGATAATCATTATAACAATATTTCTGGACCAAGGGAACCGGCTTTGATAAATTTTTCCTAACTCAAACAAGGCATAGACAGCCAAAATGACTAATAGGGGTAAAACCGGTATAATAAATCGGATACCAAACCATACGTCCGGCCAGAGAAGCAGAATACTGAATATACCAAACAGATATGCGAGAATTAATGTTCTATATTTTTGCATCCGGTATAAACCAAATACGACCAAACCCATAAATAATATTCCGGTAATCCACCCATATATATTTCCATTTGAAATGACGGTTTGTAAGAAAGGCATAGAAGCATTTGGTATTTCCAGAGAAATATATCTAAACAAGTTGTTAAATACTCTTTCGACTAAATCGAAAAAACCGGCATTTCCCAGTTCAGAACGGTAGGGATTAATCATTAAAAGCTGATTAATATACGAGCTACTTCCTAAACGGGTATTTCTAATCGCCCAGGGTAACATAAGTAATAAGGTTCCGCCAAAGGTCACAACGAGATATTTCCATTGACGGCGGTAAATTAAATAGACGCCCGCTCCAAAAATCATGGCTATTCCGATAGTCCGGATATGATATGCAAATGCCAGGGAAAAAATCAAAATATAAATCCCCTTTTGTTTAAACGGGTTTTTTGTAAAGTCTAACTGTGTCAGAGCATATAAAACGACCAAAGAGAAAAAAAGAAACGGAATCTCACTCATCATTATAGTTGAAAAGCGCAGTAAATGACCATTGAGAGCAACTAGCAGGACTGCCCAGAAAGCTATGGCCATATTACTAAATAATTTTTCAGTAAAGCGAAATAGCAGCGCTAACATCGCCAGGAAGAAAACAAAGTTCATAATTTTAATAAAAACCATACTTTCTGATATAAACATAAAGAGCGCAATTAGCATTGGATATCCAACAGGATAATGACTGTGAGAAGATTGATTTATATTCCAAATACTGGCGTACCCTTCTCCGCTATGAATGCTTTCACCGAGAAGATAATATGCGGTATTATCCCCGTTAAGATCAATCTTCTCATCAAAAATGAACCAGTAGCCGATTGAAGTCACAAATACGATCAGCAGGATAGCAAGAACCCTGATTAATGTGACAGGTATTTGTGGCCTGGATTTTTTACTTTGTTTTAGAGGTCTTTTTTTAAGTTTTTTTTTAGCCATGAGTTTAATGATATTTAAGTATTAGATACATGGCCTGAACGCCGTCTTTCCATGTTATTTTTTTGCCTTCGCCATAAGTTCTGCCGAAATATGATATGCCGACCTCATATACACGGCATTTGAGTTTGGCAATTTTTGAGGTTACTTCAACTTCGAAACCAAAGCGGTCTTGTTCGATATTCACACTTTTAATAATATCCGCTCTAAACACCTTATAGCAGGTTTCGATATCGGTTAAATTCAGGTTCGTAAACATATTCGATGAAAAGGTTATGAATTTATTGCCGAGATAGTGCCAGAAATACAGAACACGATGAGCAGCGCCGCCCAGAAACCGCGAGCCATAAACCACATCTGCCTTTTCTGTGATTAAAGGATATACCAATTGGTAATAGTCATTCGGGTCATATTCAAGATCAGCGTCTTGAATGACTACAATATTGCCTTCAATAGCCTTGACAGCGGTGCGTAACGCCGCTCCTTTACCTTGATTTTTTTCATGAAAAAGTATTTTTAAATTATTGTTAAATGGTTCGGTATTTTTTTGACCTTCCGCTATTTTTTGCAGTTTTTCCCGTGTGCCATCGGTAGAAAAATCATCCACCAAAATGATTTCTTTGGGAATAAAGATGTTCTTTACTTTTTCCAGAATATCATCAAGAGTGGCTAGCTCATTATAAACCGGAATAAGAACCGAAAGCTTTACACCTTTATAAATATTTTCATCAAACTTAAGTTCACTACCACAATTGTAACAAAATTCTTTCTTATCTGTCATGTTCAAATCCGCCTCTTAATACTCATTACCTAATAAAAAGCAGCCATTTTTTGGTCGTAAAATTAAAAGACATCACCAGAAGCGCTGTAAAAAACTTAGCCCATAAAAACCATATTTCAAATAAATTGACAAATACATGCATCAGCAAAACATTGAATCCCAAGCCCATTAATGAAATAAGGAAAAAACCGCCAACTTCGTTATGAATAGAGAATTTGCCGTTTATAAATATAAACTTAATACTCAGAAAATAATTTACAATGTTGGCTATTACAAATGCTAATATCGTAGCTGGTATAATGGACAACTGGCATACTTCAACTAATATCGCCAAAATACTTGTGTCAATGATAAAACAAATCGAACCAACAATCGAGAACATCAACGCCTGTTTATGTAATTTTTCAACAACAGTTTCCCTGTTGAATAAGGTGGATAATTTTCGCTTCATCAATTACTCATTTACTTCCTTAATAGCGCTGGTAAACGAGGTCTGCCGTTGGCTGGTTATCATTTCCCCGATCAATCCCAGCGAAAAGGATTGAACCCCTACAATCAGTAGTAGAACACCAAGGAAAAGCAAAGGTCGTTGACCAATACCATACCCCTGA
>JAUVIB010000206.1 GCA_030592985.1 Calditrichaceae bacterium
TCATTAAAATCCATCATATTTTTCCCAAACTTCCATACGGGTTTCCGGCCATGGGAAAAGAATTGTTTTACACCCTTAAAGAAACCGGATAATTCAGGATCGTTAATAACAAAATCAGATTTAAAGAATGGGCTGCTAATGGATAGCAGCAGTATATTTGAATGATTTAATGTGTGGATAGTAAACAAATCGGTTAACTTATTCAGCAGATTGATCTGCACCGGAGTAAGACCTGTTAATTCAAACAGAAATTTTTGAGCGGGGAAAATGGGATTTGGAAGATGATACTTATCTCTGATTTCAGCGATTCTTTTTTCTGAAGAGAGAGATAAAGCCCTAATTTTCATTCTTTGTTTCACTCTCCTGTAAAATAGACCGTATCCCTTTCATCGCTTCAACAGCATAAAAATCATCATCCCCGGTCTTTCTTTTTATACGTTCTCTGTAATAATAGAGGGCCGAATCATTATTACCAATCTGACGATAAGTAAGGCCGGCCATGAGAAAAGCATCAATATTTTGATCGATTTCAATGGCCTGTAAAAAATTATTCAACGCTTTTCGATACTCTTTTTTATAAAAATAGACACTGCCAACATTGTAATATGTATTAGAGTCACGGGGAAAACGCTTTTTTAGTTCTTTAAAAATAACCAGGGCCTCATCAAGTTTTTGAATTTTCATCTTAATTGATGCGAATGAACTTAAAACAAACGGATCATCCGGCTTAATCTGCAAGTAGCGGTTAATCGTTGCAATGGCCTTTATAATACCTGCGCTGGATGGGGAACCGGAACTGCTATTATAATAATGCTGAGATAATTCCATTACAGCATTGCGAAATCCCGGATCAAAATAGAGAGCTTTTTCCAGAATTTGATCCCGGCGGTCAAATTCAAGCTCTTTGAGCCTGCTGCTTAACAAAAAACTAAGCGCATAATAGATACGGCTGTTATATAAATCTTCGGCAAGGGCTTTTTTCAAAAAGGTATTGGCGTCTTCAAACTTTTCTTCATACTGGGCAATACGACCCAGGAGAAATGCCGTTTCAGGTGAATCTTCACGTTTATTTATTAAAGTAAAAAGAAGTTTTTTTGCCTTATTAAGATCGGGATTTTCAATTTTAGTATATTTAGCCTTTTCCCTGTCAATTTTTTTCATTCGTCCTTTTCTTACCAAGGCCGCTGCACGTAATTCCACAGAGGGTACATCTGTATATTTTTCTAATAATGTATCAACTTCATCATATTCACCCGATAGAAGGGCAAGTTTAGCCTGCAAATACGTATGCGGAATTTCATCTATCTTTTTTATTGAATTATCAAACAGGTCTAATTTTTCATTAATCTTATTAAGCAGAATAAATGAAGTACCGGAAATCCGAAGAGGTTCCTCTTTTTGGCTGTTATAATTATGAATTGTGATATCCAATGAACCATCTTCTTTTACAGTACTTTCAATAATGATCCCCGGCGACATTCTTTTAGCAATGCTAAACCATGTCTGGTAATTATTTACAGAGTCCTGTCCTACGACCTTGTAGAGCCACGGCCAGCGATGGATTAGATAGCGATCACCCTGATTGTTAAAAGCAGATCGATCAATAAGTTCGGGAAAACGAATAGAATTGGGAGTTAGTTTAAATTTATTATTTTCTATGGATGGAAGTACAATAACCCTGATTCGTGGTGCTGGCGGACGAAAAGTATACCATAATATAAAATAAATTAATATTACGGAAAGAGAAAAAATAAACCGTCGCTTGCGGCTATCTTTTTTACTGACCAAACCCGATTTATTAAAATTAATAAAAATCAATTGGATGGCCAATAAAACAAAAAATAAGATATAGATTCCACCGGGAATCCCACCGGACATATAATCTAAAATACTTTCCATCTCATCACTCATTTATTGTTTGAGTTAAAATTTCTCTCTCAATTTATCACTGTACCCGACAGACGTGGGAGCCGAAATAACACTGTTGTTAATGTCCCAATTCACTAAATCTTTTCTAAAAACATAGTCAACCGAATTACACTAAGATTATTTAAAGAACTTCGTGTAAATTCGTGTAATTCGTGGACAAAAATTATCTTCATTTCATTAGTTAAGCACCCTTAGTTTTATTCTCTTCTGTTTTATTCTCTTCTGTTTTCTTTTTACGCGTTCTCTTGGGCTTGGGTTTTTCATCTTTTTTTTCTTTAGGACTCGTAAATGCATTAGCAGCGATACTTTCGCCTTTCAGCAATTGATCAACCTGCTCACCATCTAATAGTTCATATTCCAATAAGGCTTTTGCTAATATATGAAGTTTGTCGATATTTTTATTCAATAATTTTTCAGCACGATTCTCTGCAGCATTCACAATTCCCCTCACTTCCTTGTCAATTGCTATGGCTGTACCTTCACTGTAATCTCTATGCTGGGTAATTTCCCGGCCTAGAAAAATTTCCTGATCTTTTTTCCCAAAGGTAACCGGACCAAGGCTCTCGCTCATCCCCCACTCACAAATCATTTTACGCGCTAAATTGGTTGCACGCTCTATATCATTTCCCGCGCCGGTGGTTAACTGATCAAAGACTATTTTTTCCGCCACACGTCCGCCAAGTAATTGTGCCAGCATTCCTTCGAGATATTCTCTGGAATAATTATGCTTTTCATCAATGGGTAAATAAGCGGTAACCCCAAGCGCCCGGCCTCGTGGACTAATAGTAACTTTATGAACAGGATCCATACCGGGAATTAAACGGGCAACGAGAACATGGCCTGATTCGTGATAGGCAGTAGTCTTTTTCTCTTCCTCTGAAATAAGCATGGATTTGCGTTCTGTACCCATCATAACTTTATCTTTAGCTTCTTCAAAGTCATCCATACCGACTTTTTTCTTATTAAGTCTTGCAGCCAGCAAGGCAGCTTCATTTACCAAATTGGCAATATCGGCGCCGGATAATCCAGGCGTCCCTTTTGCAAGGGCTTCCAAATTTACAGATTTAGCGAGAGGAACCTTTTTAGTATGAACTTTAAAAATCCCCTCCCTACCGCGTACATCAGGACTATCAACCACAATTTGACGGTCAAATCGACCGGGTCTTAATAAAGCAGAATCCAGAACATCAGGCCTGTTTGTAGCAGCTATCAGAATAACCCCCTCATGGGTATCAAAACCATCCATCTCAACCAATAGCTGGTTTAAAGTCTGCTCTCTTTCATCATGTCCGCCGCCCAATCCAGCGCCGCGATGACGCCCTACAGCATCTATCTCATCTATAAACAGGATACAAGGTGCATTTTTACGTCCCATCTCAAAAAGGTCCCGCACACGACTGGCGCCCACGCCGACAAACATCTCAACAAAATCGGCACCGCTCATACTAAAAAAGGGAACGCCAGCTTCACCTGAAACGGCTTTTGCTAATAAAGTTTTTCCGGTTCCCGGAGGTCCTAAAAGTAATGCGCCCTTCGGAATTTTTCCACCAAGCCGTTGAAATTTTTCCGGTTCTTTAAGGAACTCTATGATTTCTTGCAATTCTGTTTTTGCCTCGTCAGCTCCGGCGACATCTTTAAAAGTTACTTTAGCACTATCCGGTGACATTAATTTCGCCTTACTTTTTCCAAAACTAAAAATACCTCGTGATCCGCCACCGGCGCCGCCCTGCATTTTTTTAGCAATAAAAATCCAGACTGCAAGAATCAACAACCACGGTAAAAAACCCACCAGAATCTGTGTCCATTCATCGGATGATTTAATAACACGAATAGCTACTCCGTGATCTTCCCATTCTTTAACGACATTATCGTCTACAAAAGGAAGAATTGTACGAAAATACCGGCTCTGCTGCAGGCCTTTAGTCCCATGAAAGGACTCTTCATTTTTTAAGACGCCCTGGAAAAGGTTTTCTTGCAGGGTAATTTTACCACTCTCAATCTTATCTTCAGCCAGCATCTTTTTATAAATGCCATAATCTATTTCCAGCTCATCCGGGCGGTTGTCAGGCCAGAGTGTACTAAAAAAAATAGCAGCCAGTAAAATCAATATCCAGATGATGCCAGTTTTAGAAGCTTTCTTCCACTGAAACTCATCGTCTTTTTTATTGCGGTTTCCCGGATCTCCACCAGGCTTATTTCCAGTCGGTTTTTTACCTCGTAATCTATTCTTTAAATCATTAATATTTTTATTCTGAGGCTTTTTCTCTTTCTTTTCCATTTACATTCCTATGCTTTGTCTAAATCTCTATTAAAAAAGATTAAACTATTTTTTTATATATCTTATTTCACTTTGCATTTATTTCTTTGTGGTTAATCTTTATTTTACAACTTACTGCTCATGGTTTGATTATATAAATATTTCTTAGATTCCGCTTTAGTTGCTGATCATCCAAACCATAACCAACCACATATTTATCTTCCACTTCAAAACCAACGTAATCAAGTGTGATATCTGTTTTAGTTTTACTCGGTTTATGTAACAAAGTTGCAAAACTAAGTTTTTTAGGACGAAATGCGCTAAGCATTCTTTCCAAAAATTGAATGGACAAACCGGAATCTACAATATCTTCAATAACAATAACCGAACGGTCTTTAATATCAGCATTAAGCGGTTTCAAAACTTTAATATGACCTGAAGATTCATGGTCATTTCCATAACTGGAAATACGGATAAAATCTATTTCCAAATCCATATCTATATAACGAATGAGATCAGCAAGAAACAGGAAAGCACCATTTAGTACACCAATAAGAATCGGTTTTTCCCCCTTAAAATCTTCACGTATTTTTTCGCCTATCTCCTTCATCTTTCGGTTGATTTGCAGTTCCGAAATTAACAGGGTATAATTAACCGGAATTATTTCTCTGTGATCATTGCCGTCATGAACCATTTTCACGCCTTTTTTGTTTTTTGTGAAAGTTTAAATAGTCTTTTACAATTTTTACTTATTTTATAACGATTATCAATCTGCAATCCAAGAATCCAAACAATTTCATTACCATTTTCAAGAATGAGCACTTTTTTCTTTTCATCAAGGGACAATTTTTGATTAATAAAATAATCACTGAGTTTCTGTTTGCCTTTTACTCCAAGAGGATAAAAAAAGTCCCCTTTATGCCAATTCCGTAAAATCAGCGGGAAATTCAGTTGTTCACCACAAATATATTCAGTACATTTATCATTGGAAAATTCTACATCTTCAATATTAACAGTATCAATCGAAACTACCCTGTCAGACAGAACAACAGCAGCGCCGATATTTAACAAAGTTTTCACTTTTTCTGATTCAATATCAAGACCTATCCTAATCTCATCCCGATTTTTCAAACCCCGTATTTTGCTGCCAAAATAGAACACAGCGCCGGTCCGGGCATTGATTACGAATTTGTCAAACTCGGTAAATGAGTGTTTAATAAAATGTGAATTTAACAGATTGATCTTAGAAATACAATACTCAATTAATAAACGCCTGCGATTATTTGATAATTGCTGATAATCATTACGACTAAAAGATATAATATTCCCATTCTTCTTAATCAACTTATCAAATAAATCATTATTAAATGCCCGGTAATCCTCATAATTCTGTTTTAAATCCGTAGTACTTTTCTCAAATCCTTTATAAAAATCCTCACCAAATACGGAGATTAACATTGGAGTTAAATCAAGCCTGATTTTATTCCGTAATTTTGCCTTATCTGTGTTTGTAAAATCTTCCCTGAAAGGAATACTATTTTTCTTAATGAAGGTATCAATCTCTTCTCTTTTTAAATTAAGAAATGGGCGAATAAATCCGGGGCGGGAGACAGGAATACCGGTTAGCCCTTTTAGATAAGAACCTTTTGCCAACCTCATAAAAAATGTTTCCAGCTGATCGTCAAGATGATGGGCAGTAGCTATTTCTGCATGGAGATTATCATCCAAAATGCTTTGAAACTTAGCATATCTCGCCTGACGCAGCGTGTCTTCACTTGATTTCAAATTAAAATCGTATAGCCTCTCTGTATAGAGAGGAATGTTAAGCCGCAAGCATTCATCCTTAACCAATTTTTCATCTAAATCGGCGTCTTTTCCGCGAATTCCATGGTTAATATGACACGCTTGTAATTTGAATTTTAATTCACTTTTTAA
>JAUVIB010000349.1 GCA_030592985.1 Calditrichaceae bacterium
AAGAAATATGCAGTTTTTTTATAAAAAAGATGTGCAGGGTATTAAAGTTCAGAGTTCAAGGTGGATAGGTTCAAGAGCTAACAGCTTGGTTTTGTTAACAATATTTCTGTTAGGAGTTTAATGAGCAGTTATAACCATCTGTTTGGCAGTAGTTTTGGAATTAAATATTGTTATCCTTCGTGTTCTTAGCCTGCTCCCGCCTGCCTGAGGCGGGGGCGCGGCACGGCCACGCAAAAAAATGTAGGCGGGTAAACGCCAATTTTAAAGGCATGGTGAGCTTCGTGGTTGTTTCTTATGCAATATGGATATAAAAAAAGCGCCGAACAATTAAATCCGGCGCCCATGAGATTCACTAATTAAAGCAGTTTATTTTGTCGCTTTTTCCAATGCTTTGGCAACGGCAAGTTGAATAGCATTAACAGACATGGTAGCTTTGGTAATTCCGTCTACATTAACGGATTGTTTTGCTTTAATATCATTAGGAATTTTAGTTTTAGCTTCAGTTGTGCCTTTCCCATATTTTTTATGGTCTACACTTTGGTCATATTTAACAATTTTTATATCTTTAATACTGTTAGCATCAACGGTTACTTCAACTTCAACTAATCCCTCATGTTTTTTGCTTTTTTTTCCGAGAGCGGATCCTTTATAAGTTCCGGGTTTATATGTTTTAGTTGAGGCCTGGTCTATGGCGCGGGCTACAGCTAACTCGATGGCAACGGCAGAAAAGGTAGCGCCGCTGACAACATCCACATCAACCGATTGTTTTTTTACTATGGCCGCGGGAATGTTGTCTTTTGCTTCAGTTGCACTTTTCCCGTATTTCTTATGGTCGACACTCTGTTCGTATTTTAAAATTTTGATGTTTTTAATACTATTGGCGTCCACTGTAACTTCTACTTCAATCAAGCCGCTGTGCTCTTTGTGTTTTTTCCCGTATGCTGAAGCTTTATAGGTGCCGGGTTTGTATTTCCCTGCAAAGCTTTGTGAAACCAGAAACAGGAATAATAAAATAAGCGTTAAGAATCCCTTTAGATTTTTGAACATTACTTTCCTCCTTGGTGAATAAATACAATAACAACTTTAAATATTTAAATAAATTGAATGACCTTGATATTTATTGTTAAGTTATTCAAAAACGAATTGTATAAGATTCACATTTCAATAAACCGTTTTATTATTTTTTTTAAAAGATTGAAATATTGTAATAAATAATTATGAATATAAGAAATATTTTATTAAAAAGGCAAAAAATAAATAATTCACAAAAAAATAACAAAAATTCCACTTAGAGACTAAGATAGGGCATATAATTGTTGCAAAAAACGTTAAAAAGTGATAATTTTTTGTAAGAGAATTAACAAGATTTTTGGGATATTTATGAATATTTCACAATTAAAAAAAATATTTAGCAGTGTGAACTGGCAATTTCTTAGCTATTTCTTACTTTTTTCTTATATACCTTTGACGATCTTTAGTATTATTGGTTTTTTTGTTAATAAAAGTGTTATAAAAGATATTAATGATACTTATTTGCAAGAGATTAATCAAATTGAACGCTTAAATATTAATAAATTTTTTAATATTAAAGATAACATGATTTGGGATATTATTGGAAATGATCAATATGAGTTATCTCAAGAATTGATTGGAAAGTTAAATAAAGTTAACAATGCCGGAAATGTTATTCTTATAAGTGGGGGGCGCGTATTAAATGAAGATAAGGTGTCGGAATATTTAAAAAAAATCTTTAAGAAAGAGCAGAAATATTATATAGATACTCTATCTAATAGTGTTTATTTCAGACTAACTCTCAAGGAAGATAAAAATTTATTTATTCCCATTGGTATAAAAGAAATTCAACAACTTCTTTATTCTGGAAATCCTGATTATTCCAATGAAATAGTTTTTATGGATGATAAAAGTAATATTATTATTACAGAAAATAAAATTATTCTTTCTGGAAAAGATATGGTACCCCGGAATGAAGGTTTTCTTCAAAAAACTTCCAAACTAAGTGAAAATTGGAAAGTAGTTACTTATAGGTCTTCTTCTAATATTTATGATAAATTATTTACATTTTTAAAAGAGATATTCATTGCTAATATTCTAATTGGCATCTTGCTTTTTATTGCCGCCTTTTTTCTGGCAAAAAAAATTACAACACCTATACGATCGTTAGCTTTAGCAGCAGAAAAGATAAGTAAAGGAGATTTGTCGCAGCAAATCCGGGTTGAAGGTAAAAAAGAGATAAAAATTCTTGGTGATGAGTTTGAAAACATGCGTAAAAAATTAAATGCGGCAAATGCAGATATGGAATTGAAAATAGCTGAAAGAACAAAAGCCCTGCAGGATGCGCAATTTCAGGTATCTCACCAGGAAAAAATGGCTAGTTTGGGTCTTATGGCAGCCGGGGTTGCGCATGAAATAGGTAATCCGCTTACAAGTATTTCGTCAATGGCGCAGATTATCAAAAGAAAGATTGATGATCCGCGACTTATCCAGTATTCGGATACCATTCTTGAAAACATTGAGAGAATATCAGTTATTGTACACGAACTTGTGGATTTTGCCCGGCCTGCGAGTTATCGCGCTTCCATGGTGAACATTAATGAAATTATCCGCAATGCGATAAATATTGTTCGCTATAATCGCCGGGCGATACAAATCGATCTCAAATTGAATTTAGAAGATAATCTTCCGTCTGTATATCTCGTGACAGATCAACTTTTACAGGTGTTTATAAATATACTTATTAATGCTGTTGATGCCCTTACGGAATACAATAATTTAATAATAGTGCACACATTTAGTCATTCGGGAAATGTTTACGCCAAATTTATTGATAACGGGATTGGTATATCAGAAGACAATCTTGATAAAATATTTCAGCCTTTTTTTACAACGAAGGATGTTGGAAAAGGAACCGGATTAGGTTTATCAGTAAGTTATGGCATCATTAAAAATTTAAATGGTAAAATTGAAGTGAAAAGTACTGTAAACGAGGGAAGTGAATTTATTGTGGAGATACCAATTGAACAAAATTATGAAGATAAGAAGTAAAGAAAATAATAATAGTTCTGGATTGTTTTGATTATTCTTGATATATTTGTCTTGTGGTTTAAACTAAAAAATGAATATGAGAAAGTACATATATGGCTCTAAAGATTTTAGTTGTAGATGATGAAATTACGATTCGTGATTCATTGAAAATAGTGTTGGATGAAGAGGGATATACTACCGCAACGGCGGCACATGGCGCAGAAGCATTAGAAATGGCCAAGGAAGATCATTTTGATATTATTATTACTGATCTGAAAATGCCGGAAATGGATGGCATGACTCTATTGCAAAAATGCCGGCAAACTTGTCCCCAAACCTCTATCATAATTATTACTGCCCATGGGAGTCTTGATTCTGCCAGTGAGGCCTTGCGCCTTGGCGCGTAGGATACTTTCCTTAAACCGTTTGATTTTGATGACGTGCTTTTGAAGGTTAAGCGTCTTGTGAAGCATAAAGAGCTGGTACTTGAAAATATGTCATTGCGCCGTGAAGTGGAGAAGAAATATAATTTCAGTAATATTGTTGGACAGAGTTATAAGATGCAGCAAGTATTTAAATTGATTAAGAAAGTTGCAGAAACCAAAGGTAATGTACTGATTACGGGGAAAAGCGGAACAGGTAAGGAATTGGTAGCCCGGGCTATCCATTATAACAGTGAGCGTACTCATAAACCTTTTGTTGCCGTTAACTGCGGCGCCATAGTCGGGAATTTGATGGAAAGTGAATTTTTCGGGCATAAAAAAGGATCTTTTACAGGAGCGGTCAGGGATAAAGAGGGACTTTTTCAGATGGCTAATGACGGAACCTTGTTCTTAGATGAAGTTGGAGATATACCTCTCAACCTGCAGGTTAAATTACTAAGGGCTATCGAAGAGCGGGAAGTCATGCCCGTTGGCGCAGTGAATCCGATCAAAGTAGATGTGAGAATTATCGCTGCAACCAACCGTGACCTGGCTGCCGATGTGGAGAATGGACTTTTCAGGGATGATTTATACTATCGGCTGAATGTAGTTGAGATTCAACTGCCGTCCCTAAGTCAAAGGAGAGAAGATATCCCATTATTGGTTAACCATTTTATTCAGAAATATAATTCGGAATTGAAGAGAGCTATAAAAGGTGTGGATAACGAAACGATGCGTATTTTGGTGAATTACGAATGGAAAGGTGGTATACGGGAATTGGAAAATGTTATTGAAAGAGCTTTAATATTAAGTGAAAATGATTATATGACAAAAATTGATTTACCACCGAATATGGTAACTAATAATTTTCATTTAGCCCAGTCGGATCGCCTTAAAGA
>JAUVIB010000329.1 GCA_030592985.1 Calditrichaceae bacterium
TCCGTATCCGGTTGACTGGAAAATGCCCGCATATTATGCCGCCCTTGCCCACCAAGGCCGATACACCCAAATACAATACGCTCACTGGGCGCTGTGAAACCATTTTTCCCGAGAGCAGATGCGGGGATACGTGTAGGAAAGGCGAGCGAAACAGCGGAGGCCTTAAGGAATTGCCGCCTGCTAAGAGTGTTTTTTTTTACCATTTGAATGCCTTATAAAAAATTAGTATTTTAACTTTTTAATGGATATCTAATAATTTACTTAATACACCTTTTATAATCAATTATATACTCGAATGGATAATCCTTCGATGGCTTGGAAATTTGGAACGAATTGACTGTGTCAATTCAATATGGACAAAGTCGATGCACTTCAAAAACAGCATTACCTCTCAAGCCACTGGGATTACACGAATGGTACCCTTTGGTAAATATCTATAGCAGATGTTTCAAAGATATTTTTATAGTTATAGATTTGTAATGTATACACAAAAGTTTCCGGAATAATTATTATAGCATCAGCGTTTTTATTTTTTTAAGATTTTCTATTCCATTAATTGATCTATTGGTTGTCTGCAAAAATATCTTTATCAGATCTTTTAAATAATAATTTTAATATTTTACAGGAAATGTCTTGCATTTAAGTTAGAAAACCTTGATATTTTATTCATCATAAATGATATCAATTAAGGAGATTATAAAAATGGTAAACTTAGAAACAAAGTATCTGGGGTTGACACTCAAAAATCCTATTATCGTTGCCAGCAGCGGTCTGACAAAATCCACGAATAAAATCAAAGCTTGTGAAGATGCCGGTGCAGGCGCGGTGGTTATCAAAAGCTTATTTGAAGAAGTATTGGCCAAGGATGATTTTGATCTCGTTAAATCCACCTATGATCATCCTGAGGCCTATGATTATATGCGTTCTGAAATAAAAATGCAATATGGACCTGAAAAATATTGCGACTTAATTTCCAAAACAAAGGAACAAGTGAAAATACCGGTTATTGCCAGTATTAATTGCATATCATCTAAATGGTGGGAAGGTTATGCTGAAAAAATTCAACGGGCCGGCGCGGACGCATTAGAACTTAATATATTTTCCATCGCCACTGATATTACGAAAGACAGCCAGTCTATGGAACAGCTTTATATTGAGATTTTAGAAGCTGTAAAAAATAAAATCAGCATACCGGTTTCCTTAAAAATAGGTAAACAGATTACTTCGCTTCCTTACCTAATAAATCAATTAGATCAGCACGGCTTAAACGGTCTGACATTGTTTAATCGCTTCACAGAACCGGATATCGATATTAATAAACTTGAGCTGCGTACAACGTTTGCATTCAGTACGCATGAAGATCTGCATCAGATTCTGCGCTGGGTGGCCTTATTATCTCCCTGGACAAAAGCAAATATTTCCGCCACTACAGGAATTCATACAGCGGAGGGAATAATCAAACTTCTGTTGGCCGGAACGACGACCGTGCAGTTGGCTTCGGTTCTTTACAATGAGGGACTCGGCGTAATTAAAAAATTCATTACTGAGATTGAAAGTTGGATGGAGAGTAAAAATTTTAAGACCATTGAGGAATTTAGAGGTAAATTGAATTTTGGCAACACCTACAAATATTCCCCTGACCTGTTTTTAAGAACACAATTTATGGATAAAGTGAAAGATGTTGAATAAAAATTAACTGAATCAACCTTTTAAACCGCTGATCCGGGCGCTTTCTATTTTCAGGAAGCGCTTTTTTTACTTGGGGGGAACCTATAACTCAAGAAGCCAGGAATCGCTATTTAGGTAGCAACCTGAATACAATAATTACTCAATAATGTGTATTACAATTTTATTTAAAAAAATATGAAACAATTAATGGATTTTTTCCATATATAAAAATTTGGTCCCTATGAGGATTTCTAAATTTTGCACTGTGAAGGAGTGTTTTTGAAACGCGTTATCATTATTCTATTATTAATTTTCTCTATTTCATTATTATTCGCCCAAAACTCAAGTATCAGTGGCTTTGTAATTGACAGCCAAAACGGAGAGACTCTAATCGGCGCTAATATCTATTTTGAGAACGCCCAATTCGGTACATCCACAAATACTTCCGGTTATTATATCATTCCTGACCTGGCTCCCGGTAAATATATTTTGATATGCGCTTACATGGGATATAAAGATTATAAAAAAATTATTACATTAAGTCTTAATCAAAAATTAAAACTAAATATAATTCTTATTCCATCTTTAATGGAAACCGAGTCTATTGTTGTTTCTGATGATTCGGTACGCACTTCTATAAAACTTTTTAGACAGTCCATTTCAAAGATCAGCCTGTCCCCTACTGAAATCAAACAAATGCCGGCAGTGGCGGAAGCAGACCTGCTGCGCACCCTTCAAAGTTTACCCGGAATTTTACCCATTTCCGATTATTCATCGGAGATTTATGTTCGCGGAGGTACATCAGATCAGAACCTGTTTTTAGTAGATGGAGCCGACGTCTATAATCCGGAACATGCTTTTGGCCTGTTTTCCACTTTTAATACCGATGCCATTAAGAATGTAGAGATTTCCAAAGGAGGTTTCAGTGCAGATTATGGTGGACGTTTATCCTCCGTATTAAATATTACTAATCTGGATGGCAATCGTAAATCCTTTGAAGGAATGGCTGAGATAAGCCTGCTTTCAGCCAAAGCGACCCTGCAAATGCCCATTGGAAATTTTGGTTCCATCTCCGGCTCTTTTCGCAGAACATATCTTTCTGAAACAGCAAAGATTTTTATTGAAAAAATGCCAAATTATTATTTTTATGACGCTAATATTAAAGCCTTTTTCGATATTAATAATGATAATAAAATAAGCGTTAGTTATTACAATAGTTACGATGATTTAAACTATGAATTCAATTCCGGTAATGAAGATTCTCCTACTTTGAATTATAATTGGGGAAACAGATCCGCCAGCATTCGCTGGACGCATATTTTCAATCCAAAATTTTTCTCCAATTTTTATACAACAGTTAGCCAATACAATTCTGACTTTGATATATTAGATATAAATGAACAGAACGAAGTATACGATATCAGTTTTAAAGGGCACTTTGAATATGCGTTAAACAGAGCATTTAATACTCGTTTCGGATTTGAATATAAAATATTGGATATCAACTTTACACAAGATTCTCCAAATGGTATTATTGATATTTCAGGTAAGCATACTTACCTTGCCGGACATTTTTCTCTATTATGGCATCCATCAGATAAATGGGAAATTGAGCCAGGTATACGTTATAACCGGTTCGCCAACGATAAAATTTTCCAGGATTGGGCGCCGCGTTTTTCTGCTAAATACCGGCTTAGCGAAACGATAAATTTAAAAGCATCAACAGGTATTTTTTATCAATATCTGCAGAAAATCCCTCGTCCATTTTTTGCAGATATCTGGACAGCATCCGATAAGAATTATGATCGTTCTCAATCAAAGCATTTTATTCTTGGATTTCAAAAAGAGATTGCCAATAACTTAGGTTTTGAGACAGAAATATATTACAAAGATTATAAGAATCTATACTCTCTGACAAATCATTTTTTAGATTTTCAGCCTCAACAATATGATCCTGACGGGAAACCGGTTTATAACTCTACAGCAGGTTTGTTTAACCGTGGAGACGGATACTCATACGGAGTAGAATTTCTCATAAGGAAAAATTTCGGCTCTATCAACGGCTGGGTAGCTTATTCTATGGCTGAAACAGAATATCTTATTGATAATATAAATCATCATAAATATTTCCAACCTCGCCATGATCGTACCCATGTGGTTAATTTTGTATTTAATATGGATATTAAAAATGCACTTAGGGAATTACGGGGAGATACTTATAAAATCGATAAAAGAAAATGGAGATTTGGCGCAAATTTTATCTATTCATCCGGTCAACCGATCACTTTAACAAGCTCAACCTACAGTGGACAAAGTATCCCTGACCAGCCATATAATCAGTTATTTCTATATCCCACTTCCATTAATAATTTCAGACTGCCTGCGTATATCCGCCTTGATTTGAGCATTACTTATGAGTGTCAGTATGACGGCTGGAAAATGTCACCATATTTGCAAATTTTTAATATTGGCAATCGGGAAAATGTATGGTTTATAGAGTACGATAGTGAGGTTAAAGATAATAAAATAATACAAACGGTCACCACAACAGATATGTTTCCGATTTTGCCAACTATTGGTGTGCGTTTTAATTTTTAAAAAAATGTAACTGACTATATTAAATTGACAAAAATAATACAGGTGTAATAATGATTATCAAAATTTACAATTTTATACTAAAAAAGTTAAATAAACTCTGTTTTGCAACAAGTCTTGCAAAAAAAAGTTCCCTGATCCTATTCATATCCTTTATGTATTTCACTTCATGCGGGAAAACATCCGTCAGTATTGATGACAGTACTTACGAACCTAAAATTGTTATTGCCGGACTACTGTTCCCTGATAAACCGGTATCAAACATTAAAATTACGCGTAATTTTTCTGTAGGTTCGGAAATTAATAAAAATGAGATAAACCTGCGGGATGCTATAGTTAGCATTACCGATCTACAATCCGGAA
>JAUVIB010000178.1 GCA_030592985.1 Calditrichaceae bacterium
CATTAATAAAGGTGATAAAATAAGTTATTTTAGTACGGATTTGGTACATGATGCTGATGAAATTGGCGTATTAAAGCTGACACGTGAACCGGTTAAAGAATTAAAAGCCGGCGATGTTGGGTACTTGATTTCAGGTGCGAAGAATGTAAAAGATATTAAAGTCGGCGATACAATTACTCATTTCAAGAATCCATCCACAGAACAATTAAAGGGCTATAAAGACGTAAAACCTATGGTTTATTCCGGAATTTTTCCGGTAGTCAGTGAAGATTTTGAAAATTTGCGAGACGCCCTTGCAAAGTTAGCATTAAATGATTCCGCCTTAATTTTTGAACCGGAAACATCAAAAGCGCTTGGATTTGGTTTTCGTTGCGGCTTTCTAGGACTTTTACACATGGAAATTGTTCAGGAGCGATTAGAACGGGAATACGATTTAACAATCATCAACACTGTACCCAATGTGGTGTATCGCGTTCATCTTTCCAACGGCGAGATGAAAGAGATTGATAATCCCGCTGCAATGCCCGATGCCGGTATTATAGATTTTGTCGAAGAACCCTATATCCTGGCACAAATTATTACCCCTCCGGAATATATCGGAAGCATCATGAGACTTGGAACGGAAAAAAGAGCGATTTTTCGGGATACGTCCTATCTTGACCCTACAAGAGCTGATATGCAATTTCTCTTTCCCTTATCGGAAGTTATTTTTGATTTTTATGATAAATTGAAGTCTTATACACGCGGTTATGCCTCTTTTGATTATGATTTTGATGAATATAAAATGTCTAAATTGATCAAACTTGATATTCTTATTAATGGCGAGCCGTTAGATGCATTATCAACGATTATGCATATTGACAAGTCTTATGAGTCCGGTAACCGCCTAACACGCCAGTTGAAAAAATTAATCCAAAGGCAGATGTTTGAGGTTATCATACAGGCCGCTATCGGAAGTAAGATTATTGCCCGGCAAACAGTGAAAGCCCTGCGGAAAAACGTTTTGGCAAAATGTTATGGCGGCGATATTACCCGTAAACGTAAACTATTAGAGAAACAAAAAGCGGGAAAAAAACGTATGAAACAGATAGGTCAGGTTGAAATACCACAGGAAGCGTTCCTTGCAGCCTTATCTATAGAAAAAGAGAATATTTAATTAAAAGACACAGGAATATTATGAGTCAGCCAAAAGATCAACCGAAAAAACGATTTGGAAGTTTTACAGATGGATTATTTACCGCCCTTATTGCCGCATTAATAATAAGACAATTTGTTGTCCAGGCCTATACAATCCCCACATCATCTATGGAAAAATCACTTTTAGTGGGTGATTTTTTGCTTGTAAATAAATTCAACTATGGTATGAGAACACCGGATTGGATTGGTATTCCCTATACTAAGGCCGGCTTTGATGTCCCCTGGTTTCGTTTCCCCGCTTTATGGGACCCCAAACCCTATGATGTCATCATTTTTCGGTACCCAGAAGATACCAGTCTGGACTATATTAAACGATGTATTGCAATCCCGGAACAAACAATAAATATTGTGGATAAACGTGTCTATGTTGATGATAAATTATTTCCTTTTGCGCCTGAAGGGCAATTTATAGATCGACGTATATTTAAAAGAAGTGAAGGGAAATATTTTTTCCAAACATTTAAAAATCTTGGAAGCCGTGATAATTACGGTCCCCTAACCCTTCCGGAAAAAATGTATTGGGCCATGGGAGATAACCGGGACAACAGCTCTGATAGCCGTGTTTGGGGATTTGTTCCTCATGATAATATTGTCGGCCAGGGGCTAATTATCTATTTTTCGTGGGATTCGCAGGTTCCCTGGACAAAATTTTTTAATAAAATTCGCTTTAGCCGAATCGGAAAAGTAATACGTTAGTCATTTTAAATGCAAAATAATATAAGCTCTAAACCGGGCATCTATATTCATATACCATTCTGTGAAAGAAAATGTATCTATTGCGATTTTTATTCTGTTACCGACAGTTCATCGGTTAACTCCTTTATCAATAGCTTAATTCTTGAATTAAAAGCGAATTCTCAATTTACTAAAAATGAAATATTTGATACAATCTATATTGGCGGAGGTACACCTTCTCTGCTGTCTATTGGTGATTTATCGTTAATTATTACAACTGTTCTTTCATCATTCACCGTTTCTGAAGATGCAGAGGTAACAATTGAAGTCAATCCGGGCACAATAAGCGGTGATGATTTAATAGAGTATAAAAAATTGGGAATCAACCGTCTGAGCGTAGGAGTGCAAAGCTTTATTGATGAAGAGTTGCAATTTCTCGGACGAATTCATACTGTTAAACAGGTTGAAGAAATTATCTCTTCAGCCCGTAACGCCGGTTATGATAATCTTAGTATCGATCTAATTTCTTCACTGCCGGGACAAAGCGTAGAAAACTGGCGTTATAATCTTAAAAAAGCAGCTGCGTTTCATCCCGAGCATATTTCTGCGTATACACTAATTGTTGAAGATGGAACTCCGCTGCATGAAAAATTATTAAAAGGATTGGTTGCTAAAAAATCCAGCGATGAAGAAGCAGAATTTTTTTATGAAACAAGCCATACTTTAGAAAAGCATGGATATTTACAGTATGAAATTTCAAGCTTTGCAAAAAATGAACACTATATTTCCCGTCATAATTTCAAATATTGGAATCATGCTAATTATTTAGGATTCGGGCCGTCAGCTCACTCTTTTTGTAATAATCGTCGTTATAGAAATATTTCGTCAGTAAATGATTATATTAAAAAAATAAATAACGGTGATTCGGTCGAAATTTATTCTGAAAATTTACCGGCAGATACAGTAATGTTCGAATACATCTTTCTACGGCTTGGCACCTGGAAAGGAATCGACCTAAATCTTTTCAAAAAACGCTTTGCCCTGGACTTTTTAGATTTTTATGCATTTGTAATTAATGATTTGATCGAAAATAAGTTTGCCGTAAAAGATAATTCTTCTTTCAGGCTTACGAAAAAAGGGTTTCTGCTCAGTGATGAAATTTTGCCGCATTTTGCAAAAGAGGCCGCAAATTCTTAATTTATTGTATCAGAATTTTTAAATCGATGAATCTATAAAACGATAATTCTTAGGATATTTTAATGATAAAAAATGTTTTTATTTTTCTGATTTTAATAAATATAATAACTATTTCTGCTTTTGCTGTACAAAAAACCAAACAAGAAATTAATATTGCTAAAAAACTGGAACGTGCACAAGAGTATGAACGCGCTCTAATAATTTTCTCCCGGCTGTATGAAAAAGGAAACAGCACGTATGAGGTAACTGGCGGTATAACCCGCTGTTATTACGGCCTGCGCCGTTATGAAGATCTTATCAATTTTTTAAATCTCTTACTCAAAAAAGACCCAAAACGCCATAATTACAAAATTGATCTTGGACGCGCTTATTATATGAATGATCAAAAAGAAGAGGCCTTTGCTGTATGGAATGAAGTGATTCAGAGCCGACCACAGGATATTATGAAGTATCGCTTCACTGCTTCTGCTATGGCTCAGCTGCACCTCTTTGATGAAGCCATTGAAGTTTATTTAAAAGCTATCCATACTTTTAAAAATCAGGAAATGATATATCGGGACGTCGCTATTCTTTATCGAAATCAACTAAATTATAAAAAGGCTGCCGGGTATTTATTGAAATATTATACTCATTTTAAAAAACGGTACAATGATCTTTATACACAAATTATAAATATGACCGCTGATAAAGAGGCTATGGCGCCAATTATCTCTGAATTTGAAAAATATTATACAGAAAATCATGATAAAAAAGCTTATGAACTTCTTGGCGGACTTTACCTGAAGAACAATGATCTCAATAAAGCTTATGGTGTTTATGAAGCTCTTTTTAAGCAAGATAATAATATGAACCATTTTTTTAAATTTGCCCGTGAAGCGGAACTAAAGCGTGAATACTATCATGCCGTGAAGGCCTATCAACAGATATTAGCATCGTATCCGCCTGAAAATATGCGCTTGGAAGTTAAATTAAAACTGGCAAATAATTATTATCATCTTGCAAAAAAAGAAAAAGATCAATATATAGAAGAATCCCTAAGTTTGTTAGAAGAATTGACTACCAATCAAAAATACATGTCCATTAAAATAGCAGCTAAGGAATTCCGCGCGGATCTTTACTTGCAATATTATTATGATTTAGATAAAGCTTTAAAAGAATATCATGAGATTCTTAAGTTGCAGAATGATAAAAAAGTAAAAGAACGAATTCAATTAAAATTAGCACGGGTATATTTTCTAAAAAATGATTTGGACCAAGCAATTTCCATTTACAATAGGGTAAAAAGTAAAAAGAATGCTGTTTTTGTCCTTTATAATAAGGCAAATATTTTTTATTACCGCGGGTCTTTTTCACAGGCTAAAAAAATATATAACCAGGCTCTGGCGAAAGCCGGAATCAGAGATTCTCTTGCCAATAATATCCTGGGCCAAATCATGATGATCGATCAATTTGGACAGAATTCGACTAATTTGGCAAAATATAGTAATGCAGAATTGTTGGGAGAACAAGGACGAAAATCTGAGGCGGCTGAAAAATTTTACATTTTGTTTATTGAAGGGAAGCCTATCAGTTCCCTTGCCGGAATAAAGAGTGCAAGAATATTAAAACAGATAGATAAAACCGAAGAGGCTGTAAAGGTTTTACGTGAATTTATACAGCAATATCCCCAAGCTGATAATAGTGATGAGGCCTACTTCCTTTTAGGGCAATGTGAAAGTGCGTTAAAAAGATATCCGGATGCATTATCGGCCTATCAAAAAATATTGGAAATTTTCCCTTCCAGTTTCTATCTGGAGAAAGCCAGGGAGAATGCCCGGATTATAACACGAATCAGCAAAGAAGAGGCGTAGAATGAGGAATCGCTTATTTATATTCATATCTTTTATATATATTAAAATCTCCATTGCCCAATATATTTTCATTCCAATGGATATATCACAAACAGATCACTTAAAAGCGTACGGCATTGCTTATTGGGTTTTAACGAAAAATATAAATATCGAATGGCTTTTAAATTATAAAGGCGGCTCTTTTCTGTTTACGGATAGCGAACTGTTTCGTAATGAATGTCAACTACGCGGCGTGCATTTTGAGGTAATCAACGGTGCACAGGTAAACCAAATATTTGCAGATATAGAAGAAAATAATATGGAAAGAGTGCTGCTGGAAAAGGCGCCGAAAATGGCCGTTTATTCACCCCCCGGGTTTCAGCCCTGGGATGATGCTGTTACTCTTGTGTTAACTTATGCAGAAATTGAATATGACAACGTTTATGACCGGAAAGTTTTAACAGGCCTATTAGACAAATACGATTGGCTGCATTTACATCATGAAGACTTTACAGGGCAATACGGAAAATTTTGGCGCAACTACCGCACAAAACCCTGGTATATAAAACAACAGATGGATTCGGAAAAGTTAGCTAAAGAATTGGGATTTAGAAAAGTAAGTAAAGAGAAAGAAGCAGTAGCCAAAGAGATTCTTCAATTTGTGGAAAAAGGTGGATTCCTTTTTGCCATGTGCTCAGCAACGGATGCTCTCGATATTGCTTTGTCAGCTGGAAAAACCGACATATGTGATACTGTTTTTGATGGTGATCCTGTGGACCCGGATTATGCCAATAAATTAGATTATACCAAGTCCCTTGCTTTTCATAATTTTTTCTTAATAACCGATCCCGGTGAGTATGAGTTTTCAGATATCGATACACCGCCAAGTAATATGCCGAGGATCCGCGACCCTGAAATAGATTATTTTTCCCTTTTTGAATTTTCAGCTAAATATGATCCGGTACCGACAATGCTTACACAAAACCATGTTAATCTAATCAAAGGGTTTATGGGACAAACCACTATGTTTCGTGAAGATAAAATAAAACCGTCAATTACCATAATGGGGAAAATAGAGGGAACCGATGAAGTAAAATATATTCATGGAAATAGAGGAAAAGGAACTTTTACTTTCTATGGCGGGCATGACCCCGAAGATTATACACACATGGTCGGTGATCCGCCAACGGATTTAAAATTACATAAAAATTCACCGGGATACCGCCTTATATTAAATAACATTCTTTTCCCTGCTGCGAGAAAGAAAAAACTGAAAACATGATTGTATTATTAAAAAAGGGTGAATAAAATGGAAAAAATATCAGTTAAAACAAATAATAGAACACAATTGATAGATATTACTAAAGAAGTACAAAAAATTGTCGATGATAAAAAGTATGAAAACGGTATTGTAACAATTTTTATACCGCATACAACAGCCGCCGTAACCATTAATGAAAATGCTGATCCCGACGTTCAACGTGATATTTTAATGGAAATTAATAAAGTAATTCCATTTGAAGACGGTTATCATCATTTTGAAGGGAATTCAGCCGCTCATATTAAGTCGTCGCTATTTGGATTTTCTGAAACAATTATAGTAGAAAACGGCCAGCTTCAATTGGGGACCTGGCAGGGGATCTATTTCTGCGAATTTGACGGACCGCGGCAAAGACGAGCATGGATAAAATTTAGCTAAGTTTATTTATTTCTTGCTCCTGCTTAATGAAAAATGTATATTTGTTCAATTCATAGATATAGTCAGACTTAATACCGATTAATTATTATTTTTTGCATCATAGAAAGGGTAAAATAATGTTGGATGATGTCGTAAAGGTATTTATAG